>CANQLQ010000138.1 GCA_947624755.1 uncultured Clostridia bacterium
AGTATTATCCCATGCAGCAGCGCCGTTGAAGCCGTACCAGCCGAACCAAAGAATGAAGCAGCCGAGTGCGCCGAGGGTAATTGAGTGGCCGGGAATAGCGTTGACCTTTTTTACTTTGCCTGATTTGTCCCTTATGTATTTGCCAAGTCTGGGGCCTACCATAATTGCGCCGATAAGAGCCGTTATACCGCCGACTGAATGAATAGCGGCGGAGCCTGCGAAATCGTGGAAGCCCATTTGTGCGAGCCAGCCTTGACTGTTCCATACCCAGCCGGCTTCGATAGGATAAATGACGAGTGAAATAACGCCGGAATAAATGCAGTAAGAGACAAACTTTGTTCTTTCAGCCATTGAACCGGAAACGATTGTTGCGGCCGTTGCACAGAAAACAAGGTTAAAGACAAAGCTTGACGCATTTTCGGTTATAAATGTACCGAAGTCGGTAAAAATCTGCAAATTTGGAATACCTATAAAGCCGAAAGCATAATTTTCAGCCATCATGATTGAAAAGCCAAGCAGACTGAAAACAACTGTACCGATGCAGAAGTCCATTAAGTTTTTCATTATGATATTGCCTGCGTTCTTTGCTCTTGTAAAGCCTGTTTCGACCATAGCAAAGCCTGCCTGCATAAAGAATACAAGTGCAGCGCCGATAAGAAACCAGACGCCGAACACTTTTGAGTTGACCATTTCGTCAACAAGTTGGGTAATTGTTTGCATTTCCATTTGAAAACACTCCTTTTAATTTCAAGTTTTATAAAAGATAAAAACGCCTTCTGAGTGAAAACTCAAAAGACGTCTTTGCCTTAGTAATTACTGATTAAAACGCGCTTAAGGCTTATACTTATATACCGAGAAACAACCTAAGTAATAAACCGCAAAAGTTTTGGTCAAGCTTTTTCAAAAGCTTGCGAGTTCCAAGAGCAGAGCTCTTGGGCGCACAGCGCATACAAATAAAAAGTCTTTGGTGAAGTTCAGAAAACTTACCAAAGACGTCATTGCCTAAAAAATAAATATGAAACGGGATCTTTGAGTTTATCGCTCAAAGACCCCGTTGCCTTTTGTGATTAGATTATACTACCAAAAATAGTCAATGTCAACAATTTTTTTCAAAAAAATTGTTCATTTCACCAACTTTTTAAAGCATATTTGTATATCCCATAAGATAAAGATCTACCTGCTTTGAACAATCCCTTGCATCGGCAATTGCACAAACAACAAGAGACTGACCGTTCTTTGCATCTCCAGCAGCAAAAACACCGTCAATATTTGTCTTGAAATCCGGCGCGTTAACGGTATTTCTTCCCGTAAGCTCAACACCGAAAGCAGCAGCCGTCTTATCTTCACAGCCGACAAAGCCGGCCGCAATGAGAAGAAGCTCAGCCGGAATTTCCCTTTCGCTGCCCTCGACCGGAACAAAAATATTTCTGCCTGTTACTTCGTCGGTTTTACTTTCAAGTTTAACTGTTGTTACCGATTTAAGGTTTCCGTTTTCGTCGGCGGTAACGTCTTTTACGGTTGTGTTGTAAATTCTCGGGTCAGAGCCGAAAACGAAAATTGCCTCCTGCTGACCATAGTCGGTTTTCTTTGTTTTCGGATATTCCGGCCACGGATTGTTTTCCGGGCGGACTGACGGAGGTTCGGGCATCATTTCAATTTGAGTAACGCTTTTGCAGCCGTGTCTTATCGAAGTGCCAACGCAGTCGTTGCCCGTGTCGCCGCCGCCGACAATTACGACATTTTTATCTTTTGCACTAATGAAAGTACCGTCTTTAAGTCCGTTATCAAGAAGGCTTTTCGTTGTGCTTGAAAGAAAGTCAACGGCATAATGAATACCGTTTATTTTCGGTGTGTCTTTGAAAATGTTTCTTGCTTTTCTTGAACCTACGCAAAGCACGACCGCATCATATTCAGCCATTATTTTTGAAGCCTTTGCCTTTGTATTGATGTTTTGATTTACTAAAAATTCAACACCCTGTTTTTTCATAAGGTCAATTCGTCTTTCGACAATTTTTTTGTCAAGCTTCATATTCGGAATACCATACATAAGAAGCCCGCCCGGTCTGTCGTCACGTTCAAAAACAGTGACATTGTGACCTCTTTTATTCAGTCTGTCTGCGACTGCAAGACCTGACGGTCCCGAACCGATAACAGCAACCTTTTTGTCTGTTCTTACCGCAGGCGGTTCATCGCTTACAAGACCGTTTTCAAAGCCGTATTCAATAATTGCAAGCTCATTGTCGTGAACGGTAACCGGTTCGTCATTATATCCGCAGGTGCAGGCACATTCGCAAAGGGCAGGGCATACTCTTCCGGTAAATTCGGGAAAGTTGTTTGTCTTGAGAAGCCTTGAAAGCGCGTGGCTCCAGTTTCCGTTATATATTTCATCGTTCCATTCGGGAATTAGATTATGAAGCGGACAGCCTGTTCTCATGCCTGAAAGCACCATACCGGACTGGCAGAACGGAACCCCGCAGTTCATGCATCTTCCTCCCTGCTCTTTTCTGTCGGCTGCGGAAAGCATTGTATGAAATTCATCAAAATTCTTTATTCTTTTTTCAGGGGGAACAATGAGGTTGCCTGTTCTTTTATAGTCTAAAAATCCTGTATCTTTTCCCATTTTGTGCAGCCTCCTTATTTAATATTTGCATAGAATGCTTCAATTTCCGCCTGCTCACGGTTCATGCCTTTTTCTTCCATTGCAGAAATTGTCTGAAGCATTTTTGCATAGTCGACCGGAACGATTTTCTTGAACTTATATGCATATCTGTCGAAATTGTCAAGAATCTGCTTTGCCTTCGGTGAACCTGTTTCGTCACAGTGCTGTTTAATAAGGATCTTGAGCTCTTCAAATTCATACTTTTCCGTAAGGCTTTGCATTGTGATCATTTCTTTGTTGACTTTAAGATAAAGGTCGTGCTTTTCGTCAAGTACATAAGCAATACCGCCCGACATGCCTGCCGCAAAGTTTTTACCTGTAGCGCCGAGAATTACAACTGTACCGCCCGTCATATATTCACAGCCGTGGTCGCCTACACCTTCCACTACAGCGGTAGCCCCCGAATTGCGCACGCAGAAACGTTCGCCCGCAACACCGTTTATGAAGGCTTTACCGCTCGTTGCGCCGTAAAGAGCAACATTGCCGATGATGATGTTTTCTTCCGGCTTGAATTTTGCCTTTTTTGGCGGGAAGATAACAAGCTTGCCGCCGGAAAGACCTTTTCCGAAATAGTCGTTGCTGTCGCCTTCAACCTTGAGCGTAAGACCGTTCGGAATGAATGCACCGAATGATTGACCCGCACCGCCTTTGAAGTTTACGGTATAGGTATCGTCGGCAAGGGAAGCGCCGAAGCGTTTTGTAATTTCACTGCCTATTATTGTGCCGGCCGTTCTGTTTGTGCTTGTGATATCAACGCTTACTGAGGCTTTTTCTTTCTTTTTAAAGAAAGGTTCAAGGGCGGGCAGAAGTGTTTTTACGTCAAGAGTTTTTTCAAGCTCGAAGTCATAGATATCATCTTTACAGAAATGAAGCTGACCTTTGTCTGAAAAGGGATTATTGATAATTGCGGACATATCGACCTTTGAAGCTCTTTCGGTAATCATTTTGTCGCGTACTTTGAGAAGGTCGCTTCTTCCTACAAGTTCATCTACGGAGCGTATGCCGAGCTTTGCCATAATTTCCCGAAGCTGCATGGCAATAAAACGCATAAAGTTAATAACATATTCCTTTTTGCCTTTAAAGCGTTTGCGAAGTTCGGGGTTCTGCGTTGCAATTCCGACAGGGCAGGTGTCAAGATTGCAAACACGCATCATCATACAGCCCATACAGATAAGCGGAGCGGTTGCAAAACCAAATTCTTCTGCGCCAAGCATAGCGGCAATTGCAACGTCCCGGCCGGACATAAGCTTGCCATCGGTTTCAATGATAACTCTTGAACGAAGGCCGTTCATAATAAGGGTCTGGTGTGTTTCGGCAACACCAAGCTCCCACGGAAGACCTGCACCGTGAATAGAACTTTTCGGTGCGGCGCCTGTTCCGCCGTCAGAACCTGAAATAAGTACTACCTGTGCGCCTGCTTTTGCAACGCCGGCGGCAATTGTTCCGACTCCTGCTTCTGAAACAAGCTTTACCGAAATTCTTGCGTCACGGTTTGCGTTTTTAAGGTCGTATATAAGCTGTGCAAGGTCTTCGATTGAATATATATCATGATGCGGAGGAGGAGAAATCAGAGCAACGCCCGGGGTCGAATAGCGTGTTTTTGCGATCCAGGGATAAACTTTTTTACCCGGAAGATGACCGCCCTCTCCGGGTTTTGCACCTTGAGCCATTTTTATCTGAATTTCTTTTGCGCTGGAAAGATATTCGCTTGTGACGCCGAATCTGCCCGATGCAACCTGTTTAATTGCGCTGCAACAGTCCGATTTAAGTCTTTCGGGCAGTTCACCGCCTTCGCCGGAGTTAGACTTGCCGCCGATTGCGTTCATTGCCTGCGCAAGACATTCATGGGCTTCCTGAGAAATTGAACCGTAGCTCATTGCACCTGTTTTAAAGCGTTTTACAATGCTTTCAACGCTTTCAACCTCATCGAGAGGTATGCCGCCGTTTTTGTCGTACTTCATGTCAAGAAGTCCCCTGAGCGTATGAGGAACTTCGGAATCAACAAGGTCGGTATATTTTTTGAAAAGCTCATAGTCGCCTTCTCTTGTCGCTTTTTGAAGTGTAATTATTGTTTCGGGACTGTAAAGGTGGTCGTCTTTATCGTTTCCGCTTCTAAGCTTGTGATCGCCGGCGCTGTCGAGTGAGATGTCAATGCCGAGACCGAGCGGATCGAAAGCGTGACTGTGGCGCCATTTTACCCCTTCGTCAATTTCTTTCAGTCCGATACCGCCGATACGGCTTGTAGTGTTTGCGAAATATTTGTCAATTACGCCTTTTTCAATGCCGATAACTTCAAAAATTTGAGCAGACTGGTATGACTGAAGCGTGGAAATTCCCATTTTTGAGGCTATTTTGACTATTCCGTGAAGAACAGCTTCGCAGTAATCGTCAATTGCAACGTGCAAATCCTTGTCAAGAATGCCGAGCGAGATAAGCTCACCGATTGTTTCAAAAGCGAGATATGGGCAAACTGCACGCGCACCGAAGCCTAAAAGGGTTGCGAAATGATGAACGCTTCTTGGCTCTCCGGTTTCAACAATAATTGAAACGGCGGTTCTTTTCTTTGTTCTTATAAGATGATTTTCAACTGCGGAAACGGCAAGAAGTGACGGAATTGCAACGTGGTTTTCGTCAACACCTTTGTCGGAAAGGATAATTATGTTATTGCCGTTTTTATATGCTCTGTCAATTGCAACGAAAAGCTGTTCAAGCGCTCTTTCAAGAGGAGTGCTGATGTAGTAAAGAAGTGAAATTGTCTGAACCTTAAAGCCCGGCTTATCCATTGAGCGGATTTTAAGCATATCAACATTTGTCAAAATCGGGTGCTTGATTTGAAGCACATTGCAGTTTTCCGCCTTTTCTTCAAGCAAGTTACCGTCGGAGCCGATATAAACGCAGGTATCGGTAACGATTTCTTCTCTTATTGCATCAATGGGAGGGTTTGTAACCTGAGCGAAAATCTGCTTGAAATAGTTGAAAAGCGGCTGATGCTTGTCTGAAAGCACAGCGAGAGGAATATCAACAC
>CANQLQ010000139.1 GCA_947624755.1 uncultured Clostridia bacterium
CTGCGATGAGGGCGCCGCCCCTCAACCCCGCCGCCTTTTGAAAAAGGCGGGCGAAAACTTTTATCGCAAAACAGTTTATCGACAGACTGGCTCCCGTGAAAAATCGCGGGAGCCTTTTATTCTTTTTTTGTAAAATAAACTCATCGGGAAACTTCTTATTAATTAAAAACTTCCTTAGCTGTCAAATAACCATAATCAGCGTACCTGCGGCAATAAGGACACAGCCGACAGCAGATTTCCATGTAAACTCCTCGTGCAGGAACACAAAAGCAAGAATAAGAGTAATTACAACGCTTAGCTTATCAATCGGAACGACCTTTGAGGCCTCACCAATTTGCAGCGCCTTGTAATAGCAAAGCCACGAAGCCCCTGTTGCAAGTCCCGAAAGAATGAGAAAAACCCAACTTTTGCGGCTGATTTGTGAAATTCCGCTTTGCGCGTGAGTAATAAATACCATTACCCATGCCATGACAACCACAACAACTGTTCTTACCGCAGTTGCAAGGTTTGAGTTGACCGCCTCTATTCCGACTTTCGCAAGAATAGAGGTCAGCGCCGCAAAAACAGCGGACAAAACTGCAAATAAAGCCCACATAGTTTTATTTCTGTGAAGCGATAAGTCCAGCTTCAAGGTCAGCGATTATATCTTCAATATTTTCAAGACCAACCGAGAAACGCACCATTGCGCCATCAATGCCTGCCGCTGCAAGCTGTTCGTCTGTAAGCTGTCTGTGCGTTTCGCTTGCCGGGTGAAGAACGCAGGTACGGATATCCGCAACATGAACTTCGTTTGAAGCAAGTGAAAGACCGTCCATAAATTTAGCCGCCGCCGCTCTGCCGCCTTTAATGCGGAAAGAAATAACGCCGCTTGAGCCTTTGAGATATTTCTTCGCAAGCTCGTGGTTTTCATCGGATTCAAGTCCGGGGTAAGCAACAGAATCAACATACGGTGAATTTTCAAGATAGGTTGCAACCGCCATAGCGTTATCGCAATATTGACGCATACGAACCGGAAGAGTTTCAAGACCGAGATTTAGCAAAAATGCACTGTTTGCGGCGGGATAGCAGCCGAAGTCTCGCATAAGCTGCATTCTTGCCTTGATTATGTACGCCATTTTGCCGTAGCTTTCGGTATATATCGTTCCGTGATAGGATTCATCGGGAGTTGTAAGTTCAGGGAAGTTACCCTTTGTCCAGTCAAAATTACCGCTGTCAACTATTACGCCGCCGCCTTGAACTGCATGACCGTCCATATATTTAGTAGTAGAATGGATAACTATGTCTGCGCCAAATTCAAAGGGCTTGCAAAGTATCGGAGTAGCAAAGGTATTGTCTATAATCAAAGGTACGTTCATGCTGTGAGCAATATTTGCAAAGCGTTCAATATCGAAAACCGTAAGTGCAGGGTTTGCTATCGTTTCACCAAAGACAAGCTTTGTATTCGGCTTGAACTGTGCTTTGATTTCTTCATCGGTTGAATTTTTGTCAACAAAGATACATTCGATACCCAGCTTTTTAAGCGTGAATGCAAAAAGATTTATTGTTCCGCCGTAAATTTCGGCTGTGCTTACAATGCTGTCGCCGGCTTTACAGATATTAAGCACAGAAAGAAGAGAAGCGGCCTGACCGGAAGTCGTGCACATTGCTCCGACTCCGCCTTCAAGGTCACAGATTTTGTTTTCAACAGCCATAACCGTCGGATTTCCAAAACGTGAATAGCAAAGACCTTTTGTCGGGTCGTCAAAAATTGCTGCGACCTCAGCGGCCGAATCATAAACATAGGTTGTGCTTTGCACGATAGGAAGGACTCTCGGCTCTCCGTTACCCGGCTTGTAGCCGGAATGTAAGCATTTTGTTTCGTCTTTCATTTGTATTACCTCCAAATATGTTTTTTATAATAATTAAGGAAACTCTGATTAAATCTACACGAAAAATTTTATTCCTTGATAAACTTCATATCGGTCAACGGAATGTCGTCATCGGAAATATATCTTTCAACCTTCATATGAAGATTGTATTTTTCTCTAAGTTCAATTATTGTATTCATCATCGGCGTCTTATGGTGAGCGTCAATAGCATCTTGGTTCTCCCAACTGTCTATTAACAAAACCGTTTCTTCATCATCCATAGGGAAGAAATAATCATATCGAATATTTCCGCTTTCGTTTCTTATGGCAGCTGCAGTTCCGCTGCTAACCATTTCTTCTGCAAATTTCTTTGCAGACCCGTTTTCGCCTTTATAATAAATATTAACTGTTATACTCATAGTATTTTACTCCGTTTTAAATTTGTGCTTTAGTCGGCGCTGATGTGACTTCGCGGCGTTTTAATTTAGGGAAGCGCTGATTAAGTCTGAGGATAGAACGAATATATTTGTCACTCTCGGTATGCTCAAACATATCCCCGGCTACAAAAGTCCGAAGTGTTTTGCGATTATGTCACATACCTCCTCTTTGGTATCGGTTGCATTATCATCTCTTATAACCGTATAAAAACCGCTGTTAGCAAATTCGGCATAGTGCTGTCTGCTATTGATTAGCGCAAGTCCTGCTTTGTAATTTTTCATCACGGCGTCAGAGTCATCGCAGTTCTCAATTACTTTAAGTATAAATTGTTTTTCAGGGTCACTCCTGTCAAAGAAGCGTTCTACACTCATACTTTGCTCACAGAGCATGACCGCAACATGACTGTAGTCGGAAATCTTATGCAAAACGGAGAGTGGAATATTGGTATCGACAATGATTTTTCCCTTGTGCGAAAGCGCAATCAGCTCGGCAATCTCAAATTCCGCCGCTTCCTTGGCGCTGTCATAAATCCAGCGTTCGTACTCTTCCGGGGAGCGTCTGACAAATTCTTCCCAATTTTTCATCTGCTTGAAATAACATAGGTTCGGTTGAATATTGGGCTGCGCAACTTCCTCGGAAACTTTCATATGGTAGTTTTCTTGGCACATTATCATACCGTAACGATCGGCAAGCATTCTGACCGTCGTGGATTTTCCTGCATACGCAGTCCCGGTAATAAAGTAGGTATTTCGCAGGTAATATTTCAAAATGTTATTTTCTATGTTCATGTTTTAGATTACTCCCTGTCCTTTGACATCAATACTACGCACTCAATGTGATTTGTATGCGGAAACATATCCACCGGCTGAATTTTTCTGACTTTATATCCGTTTTTGCAAAGAAACAGAAGATCCCTTGCCTGCGTTTCAATGTTGCATGAGATGTATACAACCTTTTTCGGTGAAAGTGTGACAATGCTTTTGAGGAAATTAAGGTCGCTGCCCGCTCTCGGCGGATCCATAAAAACAACATCGACCTTATTCTTATTATTTGCCGCTTCAAGCATAAATTTACCCGCATCGGCACAAATGAAGCTGATGTTTTTTATTGCATTAAGTCTTGCGTTGACCTTTGCGTCACGCACGGCATCTTTGTTAATTTCAACACCGACAACACTCTTTGCCTTGTCGGAAAGAGCAATACCTATAGTGCCGATTCCGCAATAGGCATCAAGAACGGTTTCTTTCCCTTTTAGGTCGGCAAAGTCAATCGCCGTTTTGTATAACACTTCGGTCTGGACGGGATTAATCTGGTAAAACGATTTCGGTGAAATACGAAAACGCTTTTTACAAAGTACATCTTCAATATATCCGTCGCCGAAAAGGACAGCTTCCTTTTCGCCAAGCACAAGGCTTGTTTTGGAATTGTTTATATTTTGAACTATCGTTGTAATTTCACCATGCTTTTCAAGAAGCGCTTTAAGAAAGTCATTTTTCTTAGGGAAAACATTTGTGCCTGTCACAAGCACAACCATAACCTGTCCGGTTGCAAAGCCTCTTTTGACAAGGACATGGCGAAGAAAACCCTTTCCTGTGTCCTCATTATATGGATAGAGTTTAAAAAGAGGGAGCATTTTTCTTATGTCAACAATAATTTCGTCGGCAGTCTCATCTTCGGTCATGCACTCGTCAACGAGAACTATATTATGACTTGATGATTGATAAACACCTGAAATTATTTTTCCGCCCCTTGTCTGACCGAAAGCGGCCTGAACTTTGTTTCGGTAATGATACGGCTTTTTCATGCCTATGATTTCGGATACAAAACCGAACTTGCCAAGCGTTTTTATGCATTTCGCTTGTTTAAAGCTTAGCTGTTCATCATAGGTCATATTTTGAAGCTGACAGCCGCCGCATTTTTTATAAAGCGGACAGCCGTTGCCTTTGCCGCCTTTTTTTGTTAGTTCTGACATTTTTTACCTCGGTTATTATATGGATCCTCTGATTAAATCACGCATAGGGCTTAAGGAATCACTAATTAATACAAGCAGCCCTGCTTGACAGTAAATTATTCCGTCATTTTGCCCAAAAATTCTCGTTATTACACAAAGTATTGCCTTAGCATGTAGAAAAAGTATGTGTCGCTTGGCAATATGCACAAAAGAAGTAAGATTTTGGGGGCGCCGCCCCTCAACCCCTGACCCTTTTGTCTGCTTCGCAGACATTTCCCCTGACAGGGGAATTACCTTTTGAAAAAGGCGGACGAAAACTTTTATCGCAAAACAATTTATCGACAGTCTGCGCCAATACACAAAAGTATTGCCTCAAATTTTTGAACGAACTGACGAAAAATTTACTCGCTAATGACGGCACGTTCTTTTGCTGTTTAACCTCTTTATTTTGCGTATTTTTTCATACAATGACGTATCGCAATTTCAATTATAACAAGTGTTGTGACCGCCATAACTGCCGCAACCGGATTGCCCTGCTTTTTCATCGTGTTTTCCTCCGTTTTAGACTTACGTTTATCTTTTTATTTGCTTTGCACAATAAGTGTAAAGCCTACCTCATATTTGTTTCCGGCAAGATTCTTATGTTCTTCAAGTGTGTGAGCTCCCCAGCTGTCGTAGCCGCCGACACCCATTTGACGCGCCGCAACGGTGATGTATGTCTTGTCATTTTGTGAAAGCTCATAACCATGACCTGCCTTTTCAAGCTCATCAACCGACCAGCGGCAGACATTGAGTTCCATACTTTTGTCGGCTTCAATAACAAGGTTCTGCTTTGTTCCGAGAAGCTTTGCATAACGTACATCGGTTCTGTTTCCGTGTTCCTGCGGTTTGAGATACGGGGTATAAAGGTCTGCAATATCGGTCTTGTAAAGTCCGATGTCGGCGCTCTTGTTTCGGTCAATGTAGTTTTCGTGAGGTCCTCTTCCGAGATATTCAATCGAATAAAAGCTCTGTGCGCTGTCAATCGTAAGCGCTATTTGCGGAACTTCGGGCATTCCTTCGGGAACGTCAACGCTGTAATCAATATGTACTGCCTCAGATGTTATTGTATAAACGAGTTCTCCGAGAGTTTCAACAGGTGAAGTATGTATATAGAACATGGTTTTAACAATAACCTTGTCGCCCATTTCCTTTACTTCAACCGTCTTAAATGAGCTGTCCGGACCTGCGTGTTTCCACATACCGCAGCGAACGTGCATATGACTTCCCCTGTCGTTGTCTGTAAGCGCTCTCCAGAACTGCGGCGTAATCGGTGAAGAAAGAAGCTCTTCGCCGTTTTTCTTTATTGAATACAGCTTGTTGCTTCTTCTTGAAAAACGAACTTCCATATCGCCGCCGAAAATATAAAGCGTGCCATATTCAACACGAGTTGTCATTTCAGA
>CANQLQ010000140.1 GCA_947624755.1 uncultured Clostridia bacterium
CCCGTGGGCGACCACACGGGGTCGCCCCTACGCGTGCCATGGTGTTAGTATCAAGACTTATATAAATCTTTCCTGTGTAACTGCCGTGTGCGATGCTAACTGACTAAAATTTTTCACAATTAACAACGCAAGTCGTTTCGCGGCATAAGAGTAAAAGCATACATAAATCTACCCTGCGTAACTCTTGCAGGCGATGCCTGCCATGCCATGCGTGCCACCTCTCCGTCACACTGCGTGTGACACCTCCCCTTTCAGGGAAGGCAAAATTGCTCAATAGAAAAATTACAAAATAAATTCAGCACTAAGCCGTGCCGTGGGGCAAGTGGTAAAGGCTTACATCAATCCAACCCGCGTAATTGCCGCACGCCATGCGTGCCTGCTTAGATTTAATCAGAAATTCCTTAAGTTAATTGTAATAAGATATACGCAAACGGTAATTAGGCTTACATTGACCGAAACAAACAGAGTGAAAAAAATGCAGAAAACGCAAAATATGCAAACTGATACATCGGACACAACAGACAAAACCCTTCCCGTTTTCTCTTCGTCATATTTTACTAATAAAATATACCTCAAAAAGTTTCCCGCGTCAAGCACTCCGACAGGTATTAGATTAAGAGAAGCGATGAAAAGATTGACAAAAGCGCCTATATAAGCCGTATCGCTTTTTGAAAAAGCATAATATAAAAAAAATATCAGAACCAGCAAAAGATTTACTGCCACTCCGCCGAGGGAAATTACCGCTTCCTTTTTATAGCTTAGTGAGCTGACACCTAAGCGTTCAATTCTTATTCCGAAAGCGCCAAAAACGACTTCCGACGGCTTTTCAGAAAAAATATACATAAAAATCAGATGCCCGCATTCATGAAGAAGAGATGACAATAGACACACGGCAACTATTTTTTCCTGCGCCGATAAAAACATTAGCGTAATTACCACAAAGAAAGAAAATGTCAGCCTGATTCTTATGCCCGAAATTTCAATCGTCATCTTCCAAAATTTCGAGCGGATTTAATCTTTCACCGTTTTTTCTCACTTCAAAATGAAGATGCGGTCCCGTTGACCAGCCCGTTGAACCGACAAGGGCAATTGTTTCCCCGGCTCTTATTACTGCGCCTTGTTCGGCAAGGATTTTGCTGCAATGGCAATAAAAGGTTTCAAAGCCGTCATCATGCGACAGGATAACATATTTACCGCTGTGACTGTCCTCACCGGTTTTTCTGACAGTTCCGTTATATGCCGCCCTTATTTTTGTGCCTAACGGTGCGGCGATATCAAGTCCGGTGTGGAAGGATTTTTGGTTTGTAATAGGATTTATACGGTAGCCGAAAAAGGAAGTATATTTTTCGCTCAAAACCGGTCTTACAATTTCGCTTGTTGTTGCGACAGGCGAAAAAGATGTGCCCTCAGCGGCTTTGTAAAGTTCGATATCAACACCGCCCATATTTTCCGATGCATTTTCGGTTTGCTCTTCGGTTTCGCTCAAAGCTTCATTCAGGTCGCTTTTTTGCGTATCTTCTTCCTGATTTTCGCTTTCAATTTCTTCGCCGGGCTTGGTTTCTTCTTTGCCGAGACTGCTCTTCGTTTCCTCATCAGAGTTGCTTTCTGTTTCCTCATCGGGATTGCTTTCTGTCAATTCTTCGGCCGGCGATACCGGGCTGAATGCCGGCATAAGCTCAAACGGCTCATTTAAAAATTCCTTTAGCGTATTGATTGCGTCTGCGCCGTTATTCGGAACAATTGACCAGCTCATAAGCCGGGAAAAATCATTTCTAAGCTTTTGTTTGTTGTCTCCGCCAAATCTTGAAATTATTATTACCGCTATAATTAAAATAAGGCAAAGAACCATTTGGACAATAGTTATAGTCGAAAAATAATCTTTCTTTTTATCCTTTTCGCCCTGCTCTTTTTGCCTCTCTCTTAACTGTTCTCTTCGATTTTCGTCCATGCTGAAAAACTCCGTCATATACAAGTACTTGTCTTTATACTAATTTCTCATTTAAAATTCTCACCGCTCGGTGTCTGCTTTCAAACGAGGATCAGTATTAGGGAATCACTGATTAATACAAGCCTTAACAGAGCTTCCTTAGAACCTGAATTAATCAGCGATTACTTAAATATATGACGGAGAAAATTATTTAATTACAACAAAGATTTCTCTGACGGTTAATTGAATAAAAGCTTATCCTACCATAATTCTGCCTTCGGGAAGGATTTCACCTCTTGTATTGTCGTCTCTTATGTTAAGAGCGATAATAAAGCAAATGGGTCCGAGCCTTCCGATAAGCATGGTGACAATTAACGTCAGAAGTCCGACGGGGCCGAGCGCTCCGGTTACTCCGGCAGACAGACCTACAGTTGCAAAAGCGGATACGCATTCAAAAAATATATTTATCTCGCCCGCATCACCGTTAAAAGCAAAAATAATACACGATGCCGCAAAAACAGCAACAATACCGAGTATTGCTATCGTAAGCGATTTTGATACTACCTTATGGTTTACTCTTTTGCCAAACATTACGGTTTCTTCTCGGTTGCGTATTACCGAAACCACAGTCATGGCAAGCACGGCAAAGGTTGTAATTTTTATTCCGCCGCCCGTTGAGCCGCTGCCCGCTCCGATAAACATAAGACCCATCATTATTATTTTTGTCACGTCACGCATTGACGCAATATCAACAGACGCAAAGCCCGCTGTTCTTGCCGTTACCGATTGAAAAAGGGCATTGATAAGCTTTTGACCTAAAGTCATTTCACCGAGTGTGGCGTTGTTTGTATATTCGCCGGCAAGCACTCCGACAAAGCCTGCGGCAATAAGAATAGCCGTTGAAAAAAGAACAACTTTTGTATGAAGGCTCAGATGTTTTGTTTTTCTGTAATGTATAACATCATAGAATACAAAGAAGCCGATACCGCCGAGAATTATCATTGCCATAACAACAAAAAGAACATATGGATCATCATTCAGCGAAACAAGCGAACCAAACTGCATATTTGTGCCAAAAAGGTCAAAGCCGGCATTGCAATAAGCCGAACAGGCAGTAAAAGCTGCAATCCATATTCCTTTCGCTCCGTATTGCGGAACAAATCTTAATGAAAGAAGAACCGCGCCGAAAAGCTGACAGCAAAAGGCAGCCAAAATTATCACGCGAACAAGAGGTCTTACCTGGGAAAAAGTGTCAATATTTGTATATTCCTGAGCAAGGCGCATACTGCGAAGTCCCGAACGCTTGCGGAAAAGGAAAATAAAAAATGTCGCAAAGGTGACCATGCTTATCCCGCCGATTTCAATAAGACAAAGAAGAAGCACCTGACCGAATTTTGAAAGCGTTACGGCGGGATCAATAAGGGTAAGTCCCGTTACACAAACGCTTGAAGCCGCAGTGAAAAGTCCTTCCATAAAGCTTAGGCCTTTCCCGTCCCTTGTCATAAACGGAAGCATAAAAAGAAGTGTGCCGACGACAATTATCGAAACAAAACTTATTGCAATTATTGTTGCCGGACGCATCGGCTTTGAAGTCTGTTTTTTAAATGAATGTTCTTCCATGATCTCCTGTTACAAACAAATTTATATTTATGAAAGTAATCTGAAACTTATTAAAATCAGCTGCGCTATGTAACAATGTTCTCCGATGTGTTCAAAATCTTTGATTTTGCCAACACTTCGTGAGGTTATTATAACATACGTGCAAGGCGGCTTCGCCGCCGAAGCGGTATGTAACAATGTTCTCCGATGTGTTCAAAATCTTTGATTTTGCTAACACATCGTGAGGTTATTATAACACAAAAAAATACTTTTTTAAACATTTTTTAACATACTGCCAAAACTTTATTGACTTAAACCGTTTACTTTGATAATATATAATTTATATCAGCAAAGTAAAAGGGGATAAATTATGTTTGCAGATTTCAAATCGGACGGCTTCATGCTCGTTATTGCGCTTGCAATTATAGCTTTTGTAATTGCTCAGTCGCTGTTTTTCCTTATCCGAGCCTCAAAAAGAGCAAGGGAACTCGGAATAGCAAAAGAATCCGTCAAAAATGCCATTACCTCAAGCGCAGTCTTTTCTATCGCTCCGGCAGTCGGAATTGCCGTTACGGTTCTTGCGCTTTCGGTTGCGCTTGGTTATGTGCTGCCGTGGATACGTCTTTCGGTTATAGGGTCTATAACCTATGAAGTTCCTGCCGCCGAAGCCGCAATTGAAGCCGCAGGTCTTACCGGGGGAATCGGAAGTGAAGTTACCGACCCGAAAGTTTTCTCGGCAGTTGCTTGGGTAATGACCCTCGGAAGCATCTTTCCGCTTATACTTATACCTATTTTCATTAAAAAGGTTCAAAAGAGCATAACCGGCGCTGTCAACAAAAACGCTCATTGGGCAGACATCATGTCCGCCGCCGCTTTTATCGGTCTTATCGCCGCTTTCTTGGGCAGAGGTATTGCAGGTATTGGCGACGCAGGTGTTGAAGCAGACGGCGCAGGAGTTTTGTCAATCGTTGCAATTATCTCATCGGTATTATTTATGACTGTAATTTCGCTCCTGAACAAAAAACTTAGCCTGAAATGGCTCGATGCTCTCGCAATGCCGATAAGTATGGCTTTGGCGATATTTGTCGTTTTCATTTTTGCAAAATATTTGCCCGAAATTGCACTAATTGAGTGGAGAACTTAAAGGAGGTAACCGAAATGAAAAAAAGAGAATATATGGATAGTGTTCACTTTTACGGAAGAATATGGTGTCTTCTTGCGCTTGCCGTGTTTATTATGATACCGGTAGCAATTTGCGTGCATCTCGGTGTATGGCCGGAGGGAAAAGTCGTTCTCAAAGGTCTTGGCTCGGTAGCTATCCTTTTTTATCCGACCGCCGTTCTTGAGGTTATTTCCTACACGCCGCTTCTTGGCGCAGGCGGAACTTACCTTTCATTTATCACCGGCAACATCACTAACCTAAAAATGCCTTGCGCCCTCAATGCAATGGAAAACGCAAAAGTCAGAGCCAACAGCGAAGAAGGCGAAGTTATTTCAACTATAGCAATTGCAACCTCGGCAATTGTTACAACCCTTGTTATAGCGGCATTTATTCTTATCTTTGCGTTTAATCCGAATTTCAAGACCACGATCAGCGAAGGCGCCGCCGCGCTTGCGTTCAGACAAATTACATACACGATTTTCGGAGCAATTGCCGCAACATATTTCGTAAAGCATTGGAAAATCGCACTTTTCCCGATTGCCGCAGTTTCTATTCTTCTCGTTTTTGCCGGAACGATTCAAATTGGCATACTCATTTTTGTCGGTGTTGCAATTTCACTTGCCGGCGCACAGGTCATGTATATGCTCAAATGGGTTTGAGACAAACGAAAAAAGTATAATAGCAAAGCTGTAATCTTTTTGCAAGGTTACAGCTACAGTCTGTCGATAAACTGTTTTGTGATAAAAGTTTTCGCCCGCCTTTTTCAAAAGGCGGCGGGACCTACGGGCGGCGCCCTCATCGCAGCCCACAGGCTGCGAAATTTTTTCTAAAAGAGTACAGGAGGGGCGAAAAACAGTCCGATGGACTTTTTTCGGTGGGGATTCCCGCCTGTCGGCTCGGTCGGTGCTTTTGAGTCGTTGACGCAAAGGTCGCCTCCGGCGACCCGCACCCCTCGCCGTGGTTT
>CANQLQ010000141.1 GCA_947624755.1 uncultured Clostridia bacterium
GCCTCAAATTTTTGAACAAACTGACGAAAAATTTCCTCGCCAATTAGGACACCCTGAATTAATCAGTGCTTCCTTAGCTTTTTTAAAAGTTTTTCTTTTTATTATTGAGCTGCGTGATTATGAAAACTTTTTAACTTACAAAAAATTATCCGAGACTCATTTCAAATGAAGTGAATCCCGGATTTTTCTTTATTGTTTTATTATAACCAAGGTAGATTATAACAGGGGCAAGAAAAAAACAACACAATAAAAGCATACTGAAAATAAATCTCAAATGTCTTATAATTTTCTCTTTAGGCGGCCACATGGGGTTTTCTCTACAGCGAAAGCCCCTTTTAGTCAAATTCCTATTGTTATAATTTCAAATGGTTTATAATTTATTGTGTCTGTTTCACTCTGAAATTCTTCAAGCATATTAAGCAGTTTTACTTTTCCGCCAAGCTTAATTGTACCTCTGCGTCCGTCCTGTTCGGAAAGTCGAATTACCGTCATTAAGCCGTCCTCAGATTTTTTTGCCGCTTGTAAATAAAGCGGTTCAAATGTCGGAAATTCCCACTTAACATCCGCTTTAATAAGCGGAACATTATATTGGTGAGCAATATTGTTTATTTTTGCGCTTACTGCATCGCCCTCGTGCGGATATATCATATAGCAGAAATCGTGTGTACCCATATCCGAAGTTACGTCCGGGCGAATTGTCGCGCGAAGAAGCGAAAGCGACATCTTGTTATTTTCAAGACCGATACCATACTTTCCGTCGTTGATTAATGCAATACCGCCGTCGGTTTCAGACATATCGGCCCACTTATGGTGACAACATTCAAAGCGAGCCTGCTGCCAGGAAGTATTACGGTGAGTTTCTCTTTCAATATATCCGGCAGATATGTCACACAATACTTTTCTTGTAAGAATATTGCATGAAAACTCCGCTTTTGCAAGCTTGTGTTTTTCGTTCCAGTCAACGATATTTTCAACTTCAATTCCACGGCTTTGACGAAATAATCTTATAAGCATTGTCCAAGTCGATTTTTCTGTTTTGAGAACTGCCTTGAAAACGGCACATTCTCCGTCCGTTTCTAACAGAGTAATAGGGGAGTCAACCTTTATTTCTATTTGCTTATCTTTATAATTGGGGAGAATATCCCAGGCATCATAGTTGCCCGGAGTATCGGTATAAATCCTAAGCTTGTTGAAATCGCCGTCGACCCATTGTCTCGACAGTTTTTTGTCAAAGAGCGACTTGATTGAACCGTCATCATTAAATTTAATTTTGTAAAACGGTGTTTCCACTTCATCTTTAACCGATATCCAGTCACGACTGCTCTTTTTAGCCCTTAAAACGCCGGTTGACATAGGCTCAAGGTTTGGCACCAACCAATTGCCTTTTTTGCCATAACGGCTTGATGAGCCGTTTTTGCTTTCGATAAAGGTAAGCGCATCTCTTTTAAAATTGAGTGAATTAAAATATTTTGTACCTGAGCCGATGATCATATCAAGCTCTTTTTCGATTTGTTCATAGTCTGCCATTGCGTCTTCATATACGGGATGTATGTGAGAACCCGGCAGAATATCGTGAAATTGATTGATAAGAAGCTTTTTATAAAGTTCGGTAATTCTATTCTGATTATCTTCCTTGCGAAGCAGTGAAAGAATTTCGGCCGTTCTCAGTTTATTTTCAAGCTTTCTGTTTGCGCGCTTGAGATTGCTCTTTGTTGTAAAAGTACCTCGGTGCATTTCAAGATAAAGCTCGCCGTCCCATGTTTCATGATTGTCATTATCTTTTAGATTTTTTTCAAGAAACTGCGCTGCGCCCATATGCTCGCATTTTGGCATAATTGAAAGCTTTTCAAAACGGTGCATCATTTCAATCATTTCTTCGGTACAACCTGAACCGCCGTCACCGTAGCCAAACATATTCATTGTCTGTCCGCCTTGGTCTTTGTCAATATAAGCTTCCCAGTTTTCCTGAATTTGTGACGGCATATTCCACGTTATAAAATGGGTAGGGGGAACGCAGGCAAAAACTTCTGTGCCGTCAATACCTTTCCATTTAAAGTTGTTATGCGGAAAACGGTTTGTGTCGTTCCATGTCGACATCTTGTTTGAAACAAAGTAATCCACGCCGCTTTTTTTGAGTATCTGCGGAAGAACCCATGAATTTCCGAATACATCGGGAAGCCATGCATTGTTGACGGTTTTGCCGAACATTCTCTTGTAAGTCATTTGTCCGTAAAGACATTGACGGATAAGTGATTCGGCGCAAGGAATATTGCAGTCGGGCTCAACGTACATTGCGCCTACAGGCTCAAACTGTCCGTTTTTAACTTTTTCTTTGAGCTCTTGGAAGATTTCGGGATAATACTTTTCAAGAGTTTCATATACATACGGCTGCGTATGAGTATATTTAAAGTCAGGATATTTGTCCATAAGGCGAAGTTGAATAAGTACCGTGCGAAGATTCTTTTGAACGGCATGGATCCTTCTCCAGTAATATGCAATATCAAGATGTGAGTGAGCAATAAGAGCTACGTCGCCGTTTCCTTTATAGTTATCGTTTGCAAAAATTACTTCGTCAACATATTTCTTCGCTTTGTCAACACCGGTCAGTTCATCGCCGTCAAAATCTATGAGATTCATTGCGTTGTTAAGCTCACGGTTGAGGAAGTTTCTGTAGTCTTCGTTGAAAAGCTCTGATTTTGCAATATCAAGCAAAAGTTCAAAATCCCATACAAGGTTCTGGACTTCATGATTAACAACGCAAATATATGCGCCTTCAAAAATCTGACGGCAGCCGCGGACAGATAACGATTCCGGGTTTCTTTCATCGTCGGGCTTTGAGCGGTTATATCCCATCATTTCAAAATGAAGGGTCTCATTTTCGTTTATGTAAGGCGAAAGAAGCATTCTTTCACGGTTAGGGTCAACGCCGCCTACATACTTTCCGTTAACTTTGACGCAGATTTCCGCCGCCGTTTTGAGCGAGAACCAAAGCTCTTTGCCTTTGAGATGCGAAGGAAGATTTACATCGGCCTTTATAAATGCGGTACCGTCTGGGGTAAAGTACATATCGCCTTTTTTAAGCGGTCTGTAATCTTCGCTGTAATATTCAAATTTCATTTCAGATACTTGTCTTGCATCTCTTATCATGAGATTATCAATTTCCCATTTTTCTGTGTATATATGTCTTTTAAGCCAGCCGAAACGAAGGTCTGTCCATTCTTCCGGACGCATTGAACGTCTTATGACTTTTATATGTGCCATTATCTATACTCCTTATATATCCTGAAAATACGGCTTTTTGCGAATAGCATTAAGCTTGACGGTTTTATGTAAATCGGATTTAATTTGTTCTGTAATCCATTTTGCACATCTGTGAAGTATAAGACATTTTGAACATTCTCCTTTGAAAATAACGGTAAGTTCACCGTTTTCAAACGAAACAAATTCGATCCAGCCGCCGTCTCCTTGTAATTTCGGAGCAATTACCTCTTCAATATATTTTTGGATATGCATTTTAATACCTCTTTTATTTAATAATTGAATTAAGGAAGCGCTGATTAATTCAGGGTGCCCTAATTGGCGAGGAAATTTTTCGTCAGTTTGTTCAAAAATTTGAGGCAATACTTTGTGTATTAACGAGAATTTTTGGGCAAAATGACGGAATAATTTACCGTCAAGTAGGGCAGCTTGTATTAATCAGTGATTCCTCAATAACTTTCTTAATTGATTCAAGTCGTTTTTGCGCCTCCTGCCTTGAAAGAGCCTGAACTGAATAATAAACCTTGATTTTCGGTTCGGTACCCGAAGGTCTTACTGCTATCCATGTGCCGTCATTGCAGATAAATTTAAGAACATTTTCCTTCGGCAAATCTCTAATACCTACAGAATAGTCAATCACCTCGTCAATGCCGTCAAAAAGCGATTTCCCTTTTTCTCTGAAATTAGCCATAAGACTTTGAATTTTTTCAGCTCCGTCTTTGCCTTTGAGAACAAAACTGTCAAGACTGTCAAGATAATATCCAAATTCATCATAGATTTCGTTAAGTGCGTCTACAAGAGTTTTCCCTTGATTTTTGTACCATGCCGCCATTTGACAAATAAGCATTGAGGAAACGACAGCGTCCTTGTCTCTTGCGTGAGTGCCGACAAGATAGCCGTAAGATTCTTCATATCCAATTACAAAATCTTTTTCTCCTGTTTTTTCAAACTTGTTGATTTTATCTCCTATATATTTAAAGCCGGTAAGTGTTTCTTCAACCTGCAAGCCGAACGAACGGCCGATATTTGCACCAAGCTCAGATGTAACAATTGTTTTGACAAGAGTTGATTTTTCCGAAAGGGTAGGCTTTTTCATAGTAAGAACAAACTTTACAAGCAGCGCTCCGGTCTGATTACCTGTGAAAAGAACATAATCGTCACCGTCTCGAACTGCAATACCGACTCTGTCGCAATCGGGATCTGTACCAAGGACAAGATCCGCACCGATTTCTTTTGCTTTTTGTATTGCAATTGTAAGCGCATCTTTTTCTTCGGGATTAGGGCTTCTGACTGTTGAAAAATTACCGTCCGGAAGCTCCTGTTCTTTGACAACGGTAACGTCCATACCTTCAAGCATTCTTCTTACAGGAATGTTGCCTGTGCCGTGAAGGGGAGTGTAGACAATTTTAAGGTCAGATTTTTCTTCATAAAGCGACTGTGTTTTAACTGCTTTGCAAAATTCAGAAAGCACGTTTTCACCGATGTATGTAATATTTTCATAGCCTTCAAAAAACGGTATTGATGAATAATCGGTAATTTGATTAATAAACCCAATAGCCGCCTTTGCATCTTCTGTGCAGAACTGACAGCCGTTTGCATCATAAACTTTGTAGCCGTTATATTCCTTTGGATTGTGCGAGGCGGTAATCATAACGCCTGCCGTACAGCCTAAAAATTTGGTAGTGAATGAAAGAACAGGTACGGGAACGAGAGTTTCATAAATAAAAACTTTAAATCCGCATGAAGCAAATATACCCGCTGCTGTTTTTGCAAAAAAAGCGGAATTATTTCTTGAATCATAGGCAAGCGCAATTTTTATTTCACCGTCGGTTTTGCTTTTTAGATAGTTTGCAAGTCCCAAGGTGGCCTTTCCGACAGTATATTTATTCATTCGGTTTGAACCTGCTCCCATTATGCCGCGAAGTCCGCCGGTACCAAATTCAAGATCCTTATAAAACCGGTCTTCAATTTCTTTTTCATCGGTGATAGCTTCAAGTTCAATCCTTGTTTCTTCGTCAAATTTCAACCATTCATTGTACTTTTCTTTATAAGTCATAAAATTTATTATCCTTTCAGTTTTTTATAAATATTATCATATTTTATACTGTTTTTTCAAGATAAATAGATACAAAAATATAATATACCGGCATACAGGCGTGTAGAAAAAGTATGTTTCGCTTGGCAATATGCATGAAAGGAGTAAAACTATACGCCCCTCCTGCGCTCTTTTAAACAAGGGAAGCTCTGATTAAATCACGCATAAGGCTTAATACTCATCTTGTCAGAGTTCCCGAAAAATTTCGCAGCCGGTAGGCTGCGATGGGGGCGCCGGCAGAATGTCAATCAAGTGCAACACCCCAAAAGGCTTCAAAGGGAGATAGCCA
>CANQLQ010000142.1 GCA_947624755.1 uncultured Clostridia bacterium
GTGCAGATTGCGCCGCCGAATTTTTTGTCAGATTGTCAAAAGCGACGCAGGAATACTGACGTATTTCAAGGAGCTTTGGGCAAAAACGACGGAAAATATCGGTGCAAGATGCGCGTTCAGCCGGCAGGTGTGATTTATTCAGTGGTTCCTTAAGCCTTATGCGTGATTTAATCAGAGATTCCTTAATATGAGTCTCTTTCAGGCAACATAAAAAACGCCACTCCCCCCAAAGCACAGACTAAGGGGTGAAGCGACGCTCCACGGTACCACCCTGATTGAGCGCAAAAAACAAATTGCGCCCCGCTTTTTGCCTTAACGCGGCTAACGGACTTTCGCCGGCTCGTGAATGTCTTCACCGATATTGTTTTCGCAGGATAATTTCAGCTTTCATATCCCTCTCTGGGCGGCAATATCGGTTACTCTTTTCAGTCTTTGCCTTTAATTTATTTTATTGTTAAGGAAGCTCCGATTAAATCTAATGCTCAGATTGATTAGCAAATTTTTCGGCACGCATCGCCTACACGAGTTACGCGGCGGGCATCGCCCGCAGGAGTTACGCGGGATAGAAATTATATAAAATTATAATTTTACACCGCGAAAACACTTTGTCATTAATTTGGAAGTATTTTTTATATTCCAAAAATCTAAGTCAATACTTTGTGTATTGCCGAGTATTTTGGCAAAGTATTGCGCAATATTTGCAAGAAAAATGGATATTAAGCCCTAAACTTGATTCAACCGGTGATTCCCTAAATTTCTTTATTTCGGATTAACAATATCTCGCCAGTCAAGATCGCCGTTTTCAAGCGAATGAATAAGCGCTTCACTTGTTGCTATATTGGTTCCAAAAGGAATATTGTGAACGTCACAAAGACGCATAAGGTTAGCTTCGTTCGGTTCATTAGGCTTTGCATTGAGCGGATCGCGGAAAAACAACAAAAGGTCAATTTCGTTGCAGGCTATCCTTGACGCTATTTGTTCGTCTCCCCCCTGACTTCCGGCAAGGAATCTTGTAACCTCAAGTCCCGTCGCTTCGGCGACAAGGTTACCGGTTGTTCCTGTTGCACAGATGTTATGCTTGCTGAGAGTTCCGCAATATGCAATGCAAAACTGGATCATGAGCTCTTTTTTTGCATCGTGAGCAATTAGTGCGATGTTCATATAAATTTTCTCCTTAATAGTTCAATAGTAAGTTACATAGAAAATAATAGCAAATTATATAGGATTTTGCAAGTGTTTATACGAAAAAGTAAAAATTCCTAAAAAAACTCTTGCTAACCCGGACGTCATTGTCCTTAAAAATAGAGAAAAATGCTTTCCCCCTCGATTCTTGAAGCTATATTATTAAAGGCTCTGTATGAAACCTGCCCTCTTTTGTAAATACTTCCGCCCATAGTGCTGTGGAGGATTTTATCGTCCTCGGGAACAACACCGATAAGCTGAACTTCTGTTTTGTCGATTACGGTGTCAATGTCAAGAATTTTTCTTCGCCTAAGCTCCGACTTCTTTAAACGGTTTATAATAAGACGAACGTCCGTAACGCTATACTTTCTCATTTCATCCGCCGCAGCGCAGGCGCTTCTTACACAAACCGGGTCGGGCGTTGAAACAACGATGCCCCTGTCAGAGACATTGCACGCAAGAATAAAACCAAGGTCAACTCCTGCCGGAGAATCAAGAAATATGTAATCGAACCTTTCGTCAAGAACGCTTAAAAGCCATTTCATTTTTACAACCGAAACGCCGTTGTAGCTTTTTGGGCAGGTCATCATCGAAACACCGTCGGCGTTGTAAATTGCATTTTCGGCGTCGCATCTTTTTAAAATGACATCACCCCAGTTATATACAATTTCTTCTCCTACTCCCAAAAACATATCAATACTGCAAAGCGTATCGCAGTCAATGATAAGAACGCTTTTTCCTCTTTTTGCCAAAGCCTTTGCAAGCCCTACGGTAACAGATGACTTTCCTACACCGCCTTTACCTGATGCAACAACAATTTTTTTTGCCATAGGAACATTCTCCTTAATAAAACTCATTCAATAAGCAAATTTTCATTTTGTGTTGTTTCATTTTTTTCAGTCTTTGAAAAATAATATTCCATAATTGCCGACGCTACCGGTGCTGTCGAGCCGCCGCTGCCCGCACCCTCAATAACAACCGAAATTGCTATCTGAGGATCTTCATAAGGAGCGAAGGTAATAATAAGACCGTTATAAGTATCGACCTTTTTTCCGTTTATCCTTTTTTCAACCGTTGTTGTACCTGTCTTGGCAGCAACCTTCACGGGTACTTTTGAAAAATCGGCATAGCTTTTTGTGCCGACAAGAAGCATTCCGCTGTGGACAAGATCCCAATTTGAATTTTTGAAATTAGCCTTTGAAAGCACCTGATTTTCTTCTTTGAGAAGTGTTTTGGAATAATCGGAAGTTTTTATCGTTTTTACAAAATGAGCTTTATAGCGTATGCCTTTGTTTGCAATTGTCGAAGCATATGAACAAAGCTGTATCGGCGTAAAAAGGTTATCACCGTGACCGATGCCCGCCTGAATTGTAAGTCCGGGCGTCCAGATTTCGCCTTTTGAAACTCTGTGGTTGACCGTATCCACAGTTCCTTCATTTTCGGTAAGCTCAATACCCGTTTTTTCTCCAAGACCAAACATTGTGAAATAATTGTTCAGCTTTTCAATTCCCAAAAGCCTTGCCGTTTCATAAAAGAATACGTTGCAGCTATGATAAAGCGCATTTACAACATTCTGTGCGCCGTGACGTCCGGTACACCCGGGCTGATAGTCGCTGTAGTATTTATATATACCGTTACAGTAAACCACCGAATCTTTGGTAATGATTCCTTCTTCAAGTCCCGCCATTGCAACCGCCGGCTTAATGGTTGAACCGGGAGTATATGTACTTCTCAGCGCTCTGTTCCACAAAGGCTTGGACTTGTCCTCGTTTAGAGCTTCATAATCTTCGGCATAGGTTGAAAGATTATAAGTAGGATAACTTGCGCAGGCAAGAATCGAGTTCGTTTTGGTGTCCATAACAACGACCGCACCGGAAGTTACGTTTGCCCTTGTTACTTTTTGCTCGTCAATAAGCTTTTCAAGCGCGTCTTGTGCAACCTTTTGAATGTTCTTGTCGATTGTAAGAACAACCGCAGCGCCTGCGACAGGCTCTTTTACCCAAGTTTCGGTTTTGTTGCCCACAGAGTCAATGGTAATATTTTTGATTCCCGGCGTTCCTCTCAGATATGATTCAAGCGTATATTCAAGTCCGCTTTTTCCTATCATATCATTCATTGAATAACCGTTTTCCTTGTTTTGCTCATACTCTTCCTGATTTATTGAACCGACAACACCGATTATGTGCGGAGCAATAGTTCCGTCGGTATATACACGCTCTGACTGGATATCAACGTCAACACCGATATAAATGTTGCTGTTTTCCTTGATTACGCCGACAACGCTGTCCGAAACATCTTTTCCAAAAGTGTATGGCGTTGAAGAATTGAAGCCGTCTTTTCTCATTGAGTAATAGACCGAAGCGATATTTCTTGCGTCTTTAACTGAATAATCTTCAAGCTTATATCGCTCTACTAATGCATCAAAGCAGTTTTCAACGCTTGCATAATAGTTAAGGTCAAGAAAAGCCGAGGATTTAAGGTATGAAATTTCATTAGGTTTTTCTTCGTCAAAGACAAGCTTTCCTTTTTTGACAATTATCGGAAGCTCGTCTTCCCATGAAAGCTTATGCTTACTGAAAAGCTTGATAAGCTCATAAAGAACCTTGTTTCTGCCCTCGGCGTCGCTTCCCGGAGGGAAGGTCAGATAGTCAATTATTATTGCGTTGACCTGTTTATTGGTTGCAAGCGGATATCCGTTGCAGTCATATATCTCGCCTCTTGCCGGACTTACCTGTATATCGACGCTTGTCACAGCGGCGTTTCTTTGCTCTTCTGCTTCAAAAACCTGAATATCAAAAAGATTTATAAGAAAAACAAGAAACACGGCAACGATAATTACGGTTATAAATCTGCCTCTTCTTTTGGAATTATTGTCTTTCACGCTGCCGCCCCCCTTATTTTAAAATTGAAGCAAATTAAATTTAATAGTTAATTCGTTTTTTCTCGGTTTCGGTTTTTTTTGAAATCCATTTTACAAGATAGTAATAAATGAAAGTATACAAAACCGTATAAACAAAGGAAGTAAAGTAATATCTGAAATAAACATAAATGCTCATATCATAATTTTTTATAAGTATAAAGAAAATCCAATAAAGAATACTGCACACAAAAGATGCCGCCGCAGTCAAAAGAAGCACAGAGTAGATATTGTTCCTCATTTCAAACGTGATAAGAAGTGAACACGCAAAAGCCGTAACAGCAAGAAAAACCGAGAAAAATCCGTCAACCGAAACGCTCACCATATCCCACATTATTCCGGCAAAAGCACCAATGAAAAGCGAAACAATACTTTTTTCATAAACCGCTATACTCACAACGAGGGGAATAAGCAGCATTGCGTGAATCCCGCTCGGAGAAAACACAGCTCCTTTTGTATTTTGAAGTGAAGCTGTAATTATAATAATCAGAACAAAAGCCGCTCTTCTAAGCCAAAGCCTATTAATTTTCAATTTCAGCTTCATCACTTCCTTAGTTTTATATCAATATCAGTCATCAATAATTTTTTCGATTCCCTGTCCTTTGAATGATGTAATAACAAATACATCTTCAATTTTGTCAAAATCAGCGCCGGGTGTGATAACAGCATAGCTTGAAAAATCACGTTCATTTCTTTGCACTCTGGAAATTGTTCCTATAATAAGTCCTTTCGGATAAACGCCGCCTATTCCCGACGTAAGAACAAGGCCGCCCGGAGAAACAGAGGTTGTCCTTTCAAGGCCGGCAAGAATACATTTTCCGTTTTCCGACTGTTCTACGTTTGAGGTAACATAAGCCGTTTCCCTCGTTGCGCTTTCAATTGCGCTTACGTTTACCGAAGGGTTGAGAATAGTCGTAACAACGCTATAGGACTCATTGACTTTTTTTACAACGCCGACAAGGTAACTGCCGTAAACAACAGGGTCTCCCGCCGAAACGTCGTCAGTTGAGCCTTTGTCAATAATTAAAGAAGAAAAAACATCTGAATTGTCAGTACCGATAATGTTTGCCGGCTCGAGAGCAAAGTCTGGATTTTCCTCTTTTATATCGAGCATTTGTTCATATGAATCAATTTTATGTTTGATTTCGTTATAATCCGCAAGCTGGCTTTCATATTCGGCAATTTGTATTTTCAGTCTTTCATTTTCGTTTCTGTATGAACCTGCCGAAGCGAACGAGGAAGTGAACCAATTGAACTTTTCGGCAATTTTGCCCGAAAGCTTCTGAACAGGACTTAAAATTGTTCCGACAATGGTTGACGAAGGTGAAATTGAGTTATCGGTAACCACCGCAATAATTGTTCCCGCAAGCAAAGCGCAGATTACAAAAATAAACACTTTTAGCTGAGCACTTTTAAAAAACTGTCGCATTTATATTCCACAAAGCGCATTGCGCCTTTCCTTTCACAAACTTAAAACTAAGGAAGCTCTGATTAATTCAGGGTGCCCTAATTGGCGGCAG
>CANQLQ010000143.1 GCA_947624755.1 uncultured Clostridia bacterium
ATTCAAGACTATTACCTGCGACAACGGCTGCGAAAACCTTGATTTTGAAGGGATTGAGCGTTCTGTACTCACAAAACGAAAGCGTACAACTGTTTACTATGCACATCCGTACAGTGCATGGGAACGAGGTTCAAATGAAAATGCAAACAAGCTGATAAGACGATTTATTCCTAAAGGTTCTGACATTGCCAAATTCTCTCATGAGAGAATTAAGATGATTGAACTTTGGATTAATAATTATCCAAGACGAATATTAAATGGATTTTCTTCTAATATGCTAATTAAATATCTTAATGTCGCTTAATTTTTTCGGATATTTTATATTGCAATTTATAAATCAAAAAAGAATACGCAGCCGTAAAATGACTTCAAAAAAGCCGCCGTCAGATTTTGACAGCGGAAAATACGGCAATACCGTGGCCGAAAAACGACCTCTTTTGTTGATTATTCTTTTTGAGTTTAAGTTGTTACGCAATTATTTTTTCAAATATAGAGCGTATTTAGGTAAACATTTTATTATTCAATTATAACCTTATGGAAAACTTTTTTGCCTTTTTTAATAATTACATGACCTTTTTCAAAGTCTTGCGGTGTAAGGAAAGCTACCGGGTCGGTAAGTTTAACATCATCAACGGAAACACCGCCCTGTATAACAAGTCTTCTGCCCTCGCCTTTTGACGCTATGATGCCCGCTTTGAGCATCACGTCAACTACGGCAATTTTTCCGTCAGCAAAGTCAGCCTGAGAAATTACGGTTGTCGGCATATTGTCTGTGTTTATACCGTTTGAGAAAAGCGCTTTCGCAGTCTCCTGCGCTTTTTGGGCTTCTTCCTCCCCGTGAACGAGCTTTGTAAGTTCAAAGGCAAGAATTTCTTTTGCGGTATTAAGCTGACTGCCTTCCCAAGAATCCATTTTGTCGATTTCTTCAAGCGGAAGGAAGGTGAGCATTCTTATACATTTGAGAACGTCACTGTCGGAAACATTTCTCCAGTACTGATAAAATTCATAGGGACTTGTTTTTTGAGGATCAAGCCAAACAGCGCCCTTTTGGGTTTTGCCCATCTTCTTGCCCTCAGAATTAAGCAAAAGAGTTATTGTCATGGCATAAGCATCTTTTGAAAGTTTTTTACGGATAAGCTCTGTACCGCCGAGCATATTGCTCCACTGGTCATCGCCGCCGAACTGCATATTGCAGCCGTACTTTTGAAAAAGCTGATAAAAGTCATAACTTTGCATTATCATATAGTTAAATTCAAGGAAGGAAAGACCTTTTTCCATTCTCTGCTTGTAACATTCAGCGGCAAGCATTTTATTTACCGAAAAGCATGAACCGACTTCGCGAAGCACTTGAACATAATTGAGGTCAAGAAGCCAGTCGGCGTTGTTAACCATAAGAGCCCTATCGTCGGAAAAATCAATAAAGCGGCTCATCTGCTTTTTGAAGCATTCACAGTTATGCTCTATCTGTTCTTTGGTCATCATCTGACGCATATCGCTCCTGCCGGACGGGTCGCCTATCATACCCGTGCCGCCGCCGATAAGAGCAATAGGTTTATTGCCCGCCATTTGAAGTCTTTTCATAAGGCAAAGAGCCATAAAGTGACCGACATGAAGGCTGTCGGCAGTCGGGTCAAAACCGATATAAAAAACCGCCTTGCCGTTATTTACAATTTCTTTTATTTCTTCTTCGTCCGTCACCTGTGCAATAAGCCCACGGGCAACAAGTTCTTCATATATCTGCATATTTGTTTTCCTTTCAGATAAAAGTCGTCATATATAATACCGTTTATATTGTGTTTTTGTCAAGGATTATTTGCAAAATCAATCAATTCGCAAGCCGACATAAGAGTTGTTTTCGTAATTACATCACCGCCGATTATCCTTGCAATTTCTCTTATTCTCTCGTCGTCTACAAGCTTTCTTACAGCCGTGCAGGTTTTGTTATCTTCCAAGCTCTTTTCAACAAGAAGATGATTGTCCGCTCCCGCCGCAATTTGAGCAAGATGAGTAACACAAAGGATCTGCTTACCTTTTGAAACCTGACGAAGCTTATAGGCAATTTTATGCGCCGCTTTTCCGCTTACTCCGGTGTCTATTTCATCAAAGATTATTGTATCGCAGTTTTCAGCGTCCGAAAGCACACACCGAATAGCAAGCATAACTCTTGAAAGTTCACCGCCCGAAGCAATTTTTGCAAGCGGTTTAGGCGCTTGTCCTGCGTTGGCGCTGAGAAGAAACTCCGCCTCGTCAATACCGTTTTCACAAGGCTTCGTTTCTTTAAAATCAACCGTAAACAGTGCGCCTTTCATATCAAGATAATTTAGCTCACTCATAACGTCAACTTCAAATTTAGCCGCATAATCCTTACGTTTTTCGGATATATTCCGCGCCCTTTTATAAAGTTCATCTTTTAAAACGTCAATTTCCGCTTCTATTTCTTTCGCTCTTTCATCGCTTGTGCGGATATTGTTATATTCGTCCGTGATTTTTTCAAGATAAGAAAGCATTTCTTCTTCACTCTCGCCGTATTTCCTTGAAAGACGGTAAAGAAGGTCTAATCTTTGTTCAACCGAGTTTATATCTGTATCGTTTTCGTCAAGTGCGGAAAGTTCATCGGATACCGCGGAAAGACAGTCTTCTATTTCATAGCGGAAATTTTCGGCGGAACGAAGATAGACTTCAAAATCCTTGTTGTATTCACTCGCGCTGTCAAGCGAATTTTCGAGGCTGTAAAGCATATCAACAAGACCGCTTGTGTTTTCATCGCCGCCGATTACCGTTTTTGCGCCGTAAAGACAAGAAGCTATTTTTTCACGGTTTTGAATTTTATGTTTTTTTGCGGTGAGTTCTTCCTTTTCGCCCACAGTAATATCGGCATTTTGAAGCTCGTTTATCTGATAAGACAAAAATTCAAGCCTTTGCTGTTTATCGGTCTCGCTTTGGTTTATTGATGAAAGTTCTTTTTCTTTTGAAAGAAGATTATGATAAACCTCCTTGTATTCTTTAAGGTCATCCTGCGTTCCGGCAAGATAATCAATATAGCCGAGGTGACTTTCTTTTTGAAGAAGGTGCTGGCTGTCATGCTGACCGCAAATTGTGATAAGCTCTCTTCCGACAGCTTTGAGCATTGAAACCGTTACAGGCTGTCCGTTTATACGGCAGGAGCTTCTTCCGTCAGCGGTTATTGTTCTTGAAACGAGTAGGCTTGCGTCATCTTCGCTTTCAATTTCAAATTCATCAAGAATTTCTTTTGCACTTTTGGGAATATATTCAAAGAATGCGCTGACCTTTGCATTTTGCGCGCCGTCACGCACAAGATCTTTTGAAGTCCGCTCACCGAGAACGGCGTTTAATGAGTCAATAATTATGGATTTACCCGCACCGGTTTCACCGGTCAGAATGTTAAGGCCGTTTTCAAAAGCAATTTCAGCTTTTTCAATTACAGCCACATTATTTATCTTAAGTTCAGAAAGCATCTTTCTTTTGCGGCTTTCAGCCTTTCCTTTCAAATAATTTCAATTTTATGTAGAAAAGAGTATCTTTTATTTTATCATTGATTCAATTATAGTCTTAAACGATTCCGCAATTTCTTCGGTTCTGCAAAGAGCAAAAATCGTGTCGTCACCGGCAAGTGTTCCGACAATTTTGTCCGCAATAAGATTGTCAAGCGCCGCCGCGGCAGCGTTTGCCATACCGGAATAGCACTTTACAACGGCAGTATTTCCGGCATAATCAATATCGACAATGGACTGTGAAAGGATAGCTTTGTATTTTTCAATTTCATCGCCGTTATCGCTTTTTGCATATGAATATTTATATTGCCCATCTTGGGCATGTGATTTGACAAGCTTCAAAGATTTAATATCTCTTGAAACGGTTGCCTGAGTTACTTTGTAACCCATTTTGTTGAGCCTGAGCATAAGTTCTTCCTGTGTTGCAATGTTTTCCTTTTCGATCAAAGCAAGAATTGCTTCATGTCTGTTTTTTTTCATAAAAAATTCCTCCCGGCTTACGCCCTTCTTTCAGAAAGTTTTTTTGTTAGTATATCTGTAAAACTATCGGATTTTATCCTGATAATTTTTGTATTTCGGTCAGCGCGTTTTATTATAATCTTGCTGTTTGGCATAATTTCAATCGCCTCTTCGCCGTCACAGCTTAATACCGGTCTGCAAAGTTCATGATTGACTACTTTCATCTCAAGTTCACAGCCGCAGTTGAATATTATTGACCTTGAAAAAAGCGAGTGAGTGCAAATAGGAGTCAGAATAATACTTTCAATTGTCGGGTCAACCACAGGTCCGCCGGAAGAAAGCGAATATGCCGTAGAACCGGTGGGGGTGGCAATTATAAGTCCGTCCGCGTAATAGTCGTTGGTTTTTTTACCGTTGCAGGAAAGCGTAATGTCGCAAAGCCGAAGCGATGTACCTCTTGCAAGGACGGCATCATTGAGACAGTAATATTTCCCGGCAAGCTCATTACCGATATAATGCTCGCAACAAAGCATCATTCTGTTGTCAATTTCATAATTTTCATCAATAAGATTTTTCAAAAGCGAAAGCTCCTGCTTTTCAAGTCCCGCAAGAAATCCGAGAGTTCCGGCATTGATACCGAGAATTTTCTTGTCATATTTTGCGGCATTATGCGCGCTGTGGATAAAGGTTCCGTCGCCGCCTATTGAAATGAGTATATCGCATAATTTTACGGATTCTTCGCCGTCAAGAAAAACAGCCTTGGTTTTTTTGAAAGTGTCCTTGTAGCGCTGCGCCATAAGAATCCGAACGCCTAATTTTTCAAGTTCACATAGGACATTGAGCGCAACTTCATATGCATTTTCTCTTGTAAGGTTTACGTCAATTGCAATTTTCAATTGTTTTCTCCTTTGTTGAGCATATCGTGAGAATGTTTTACAACCGCTTCGGGCGAAAGATCATGAAGGCCTTGCGGTTCTTCGGTCTTTTGAATATAAATCAGATATTCAATGTTTCCCCTCGGACCCTTGATTGGCGAATAGTCAAGATTAAGCACACTAAAACCGTTTTCAAGAACAAAATTATATATATTTTTTACAACTTCAATATGGGTTTCGATGTCTCTTACAACGCCGTTTTTTCCAACCTTTTCCCTGCCGGCTTCAAACTGAGGTTTGATAAGACAGACCGCTTTCGCTCCGATTTTGAGAAGGTTTCGCATTACGGGAACAATGAGCTTCAGCGAAATAAAGGAAACATCAACGCTTGCAAAGTCGGCTTCTTCCGGTATTTGTTCATGTGTTACATAGCGAAAGTTGGTTCTTTCCATATTAACAACACGCTCATCTTTACGCAGCTTCCACGCAAGCTGACCATAGCCTACATCTATAGAATATACCTTTGAAGCTCCGTTTTGCAGCATACAATCGGTAAAACCGCCGGTAGAAGCGCCGATATCCATACATACCGAGCCTTCGAGGGAAAGCCCGAACTCTTTCACGGCCTTTTCAAGCTTGAAACCTCCGCGGCTTACATAGGGCATTTTTTCCCCACGAACTTCGATGCAGTCCTCTTCTTTAACATTGACGCCCGCTTTAGTGGATTTCATATTATTTACATAAACCTGCCCTGCCATT
>CANQLQ010000144.1 GCA_947624755.1 uncultured Clostridia bacterium
GCAAAGGTGAGCGACGGATTGCAGTCAGAGGGAGAAATACTCTTTTTTCTTCCCGTTTCATCATTTGTAAGAACCGCTGCTCTTCCGACTTCGCTGCCTGTGCCTGCGGTTGTGCCGATAAGAATAATGGGCAGAGCCCTGTTTCTTTCTTTTGCAGCATAAATATCTGTCGGGGAAAAGCTTTCGTTTGCGGCATAAACAGCGGCCGCTTTTGCCGCATCGAGGGGTGAACCGCCGCCGATTCCGACAACAAAATCCGCATCGAAAGTCCTTGCAAGCTTTCCGGCTTTATGACAGGTGGAAAGAAGCGGATTCGGTCCTATTTCGGAAAAAACGATATATTCAATGTTTTCTTTTTCAAGCGCCGCCTTTACATCGGCGAGCGCACCGCTTTTTTCGGCGCTTTTGCCGCCGGTTACAATTATGCATTTTTTGCCGAAAAAGGTAAATTTTTCGCTGTTTTCTTTTACACAGCCTTCGCCGCTGATGACCTTTACGGGGATAGAAAGATTGAAATCCATGACAAAACATGCCCTTTCTTTTTATGATTATATTGTATAATTTAGCAATATTTATTATATCAAAAATTGTGAAAAAAAGCAAATCGCACTTGAATTGACACGAAATAAGTTATATAATAAAACAGTTGTATTATATTAGGGGAGCTTTGGCTTAATCAGAGGTTCCTTAAAAGTGGGAAGGTGTTGAAGTATTATGCTGAAAAACGACAATACAAAGAAAAAAGTAATACTTCAAAGCTTGCTTGTCGCTGCTCTTATTACCGCAATTATTGCAGTCTACTTCTTATATAGCTCAAGCAAAGCCGAATATGACAGTGTAAACAAAAGCGCAATTGCAATGGGTACTATAGTAACCGCAAAAACCTACGGCGAAAATACAGGTCCGGAAAACGAGATAATAATAAACAGCGTAAAACAGCTTGATGAATTAATTTCCTGGCGGCAGGAGGGTTCGCTGGTCGACAGGCTCAACAAAACGAATTTTGTAAATTCTTCTTCGCTTGCCGATATTGTGAATGTTTGCAATAAGGTGTCAAAAGACAGCGGCGGCGCATTTGACCTGACTGTCGGTTCGCTTAGTAATCTTTGGGCAATAGGAACGGAAAACGAAAAATTGCCGAATGATGATGAAATTGCAAATGCACTTAAAAAAGTCGGTTACAAATCGCTTAAAGTCAACGGCGCAGAAGTAAGCTGCAAAAAAGGTCAGTTCATTGACCTCGGCGCAGTCGGTAAGGGTTATGCCTGCGATATGATAAAAACTTATCTTGAAGATTCCGAACTTAAAGGCGCAGTCGTTTCCGTCGGCGGCAGCATTTTGGCATACGGAAAACGCAACAAAGCCGGTGACAAATGGCGCATAGCCGTTCGTGACCCGAGAGATGAAAAATCTTATATAGGCACAGTTAAAATAAACGAAGGCTTTGTATCCACATCGGGAGATTATGAAAAATATTTTGAAAAAGACGGAAAACGCTATCACCATCTTCTTGACCCGAGAACGGGTTATCCGGCGCAAAACGGTCTGATTTCTGTAACCGTTGTCTGCGACAGCGGAATTTTAAGCGACGCTCTTTCAACCGCCTGCTTTGTCCTCGGCAAAGAAAAGGGAGCAGAGCTTGCGGAAAAATACGGCGCCGGCGCGATTTTTATTGACGAAAATAAGAATATTACCACCGTTGGCGATGTAGATTTTGAAAGGGCTTCAAAATGAAAAAAGGCGATGCTTTGATTATTGTTTTGTGCGCGGTTCTTTGTTTGTGCCTTTTTGCTTCGTCTTTTTTCCCCGGGAAAAACCTAATCGCCGAGATTTATTCAGACGGGGTTCTTGTTGCAGCTAAGGCGCTTTCTGAAATTGAAGAAGAATATACTTTGTCTGTATCCGGCTGTGAGCTTGAACTTTCAAAAAACGGCATAAGCTTTCTTTCTTCAACCTGCAAAGATAAGCTTTGCATAAAGTACGGTGTTCTTTCAAAAAAGGGAGAAACAATGGCCTGCATACCCAATAGGGTCGTCGTTTCGATAAAAAGCGGCAAAGACAAAAATTTTGATGCGGTGGCATATTGATGAAAGACAGAGAAAACAAAGCATATAGGATTGCGCTTTTCGGTATACTCGGGGCGCTTGCTCTCATATTAAGTCTTTTTGAAAATATATTTCTTCCTGACCTTCCGTTTCTTCCTGCCGGAGCAAAACCGGGACTTTCAAACATAATCACAATGTTTACCGCTTCTTTTGCAGGCCTTGGCGGCGCGATATATATAACTCTTATAAAAGCTTTTTTTGCGTTCATTACAAGGGGAACCACGGCGGCGCTTATGAGTTTAAGCGGGGGTATACTGAGTACAGTCGCCCTTTGCATTATGATAAAATATGAGGGCAAAAATCTCAGCTTTATCGGTATAGGAATAGTTTGTGCTGTTATGCATAATATGGGTCAGCTTGCTTGTGCTTGCATAATTTCGGGTACGGCAGAGCTTATAAACTACGGAAAATATCTTCTCGTTTTCGCACTTGTTTCGGGTGCGCTTACGGGGCTTATTCTCAATGTGGTGATGCCGAGGTTAAGGCAGACTGTAATAAATCATATTTTACAGAAGCATTAAATAATTTTGATATAAAACATAAACATTAAAACGTAAAAATAGACGAGCCGATAACGGCAATCTATTCCCAAAACAACCTAAGGAATCACTGATTAATACAAGCTGCCCTTATTGACGGTAAATTATTCCGTCATTTTGCCCAAAAATTCTCGTTAATACACAAAGTATTGCCTCAAATTTTTGAACAAACTGACGAAAAATTTCCTCGCCAATTAGGGCACCCTGAATTAATCAGTGCTTCCCTAAATAAATATTGGGGGATGAAAGAATGAGCAAAATTGTAAATGGCGTTCTTACCGCAGTCGGAAAAGGCCGCGGCGGTGTTAACGTCGCACACAACAAAAACACGGCGCAACTGCCCGTTGAGCGTATGCCTGTTCCCGCAAAGGTAGTTTTACCAATGCAGCAGCACATCGGTGCGCCTTGCACTCCGACAGTCAAGGTAGGAGACATAGTTTCGGCAGGTCAGGTTATCGGCGACACGGATAAATTTGTGGCCGCTCCGGTTCACGCCACAATTTCGGGTAAGGTTACCGCTGTCGGCGACGTAAAGCTTGCCAACGGAATGATTTGCAAAGGCGTAACAATTGAATCCGATGGTCAAATGAGAGAATATGAGGGAATAAAGCCCCCGGTTGTTACAAACAAAGCCGAACTTTGTGCGGCTGTGCGTGCATCGGGACTTGTCGGACTTGGCGGCGCAGGTTTCCCGACTCACGTTAAATTAAATTTTCCCGAAGACAAAAATGTTGATACTCTTATTATCAACGCTGCCGAATGTGAACCGTACATAACGGTTGACTACCGCTGCTGTGTTGAAAATCCGAGGGATATTCTCGACGGCGTTTACGGTATACAGAAGGTTTTAAAATTTAAGCAGGTAATTATTGCAATTGAGGACAACAAACCCGAAGCGTTCAAAATACTTAAAGAAATCGCAGACAAAGACAACGATATGGGTGATGAAGTCAAGCTTATGACTCTCAAGTCAAAATATCCGCAGGGAGCGGAAAAAATGATGGTTCTTTCCGCAACGGGCAGAAAAGTCCCGCCCGGAAAGCTTCCCGCCGATGTGGGCTGCGTTGTTATGAACATAGCTTCGGTTGCATTCGTCGGAAGATATCTTCGCACGGGTAAACCACTTATAAGCCGTTCGATAACGGTTGACGGCAGCGCAATAAATAACCCGAAAAATCTGCGTGTTCCTATCGGCACAAATATTCAGGATATTATCGACTATTGCGGCGGCTTCAAATCCGAGCCGAGAAAAATTATTTTCGGCGGTCCGATGATGGGTGTTGCAATTTGCGACACCAACGCTCCCATATGCAAGCAAAACAACGCTGTTCTTGCTTTTGAAGACAGAAAAGACATCATCAAAAAAGAAAGAGACTGTATCCGCTGCGGACGGTGCGTTGATGTATGTCCGATGAGCCTTATGCCCACCAATATTGAAAGATTTGCAAAGACAAAAAATATTGAAGCTCTTATACACAGCGGTATAATGGTTTGTATGGAATGCGGCTCGTGCTCATATTCCTGCCCGTCGGGTCGTCCGCTTGTTCAGTATATGCGGCTTGCAAAACAGATTTTAAGAGAGGAGAGTGCAAAATAATGGCGAAGAAGCTTACAGTCAGTGCGTCACCGCACGTTCGTTCAAGCGAAACCACAACAGGCATTATGCTTGACGTTGTAATTTCTCTTATTCCTGCGGCTGTTATGAGCGTTGTTTATTTCGGAACAAGGGCGCTTGCTCTTCTTTCTGTTACGATAGGCAGCTCGGTGCTTGCGGAATATATAAGCCGTAAGGTTATGAAAAGACCTAATACGATTTCGGACTTAAGCGCGGTTGTAACCGGTCTTATCCTTGCGCTCAACCTTCCGTCAACTCTTCCGCTTTGGATGGCGGCAATTGGCAGCATTATTGCTATTGTTGTTGTCAAGCAGATGTTTGGCGGTATCGGTCAAAACTTTGTCAACCCTGCAATAACCGCAAGAATTATTCTTATGGTTTCTTTCCCGGCTGCAATGGCAAAATGGACGGCGCCTTTTGAAGACGGCTGGGCTGCCGATGCAGTTACCTGCGCAACACCTATGGCACAGCTTGCGACTGTAAACGGCGGCGATGTGTCGGCAGTTTCCGGACTTCCGTCACTTACCCAGATGCTAATAGGTTACCACGGCGGCTCAATGGGTGAAGTTTGCTCGATAGCTCTTATCGCCGGCGGTCTGTACCTCATTCTAAGACGGGTTATTTCACCTGTTATTCCTCTTACGTTCATCGGTACGGTTGCCGTTTGCACCCTTGCCGCAGGTCACGGAAATTTTGAATTTATGGCTTATGAAATTCTCGGCGGCGGCCTTCTTCTCGGTGCGTTCTTTATGGCTACCGACTATACGACCTCACCTATAAACTTCAAAGGAAAAATCATTTTCGGTATAGGCTGCGGTCTTATCACTTCGCTCATACGCATTTTCGGCTCGCTTCCCGAAGGCGTTTCATTCTCAATTATCCTTATGAACATCTTTGTTCCCCATATTGAACACCTCACAACGGCAAAACCGTTCGGTCAGGTCAAAGAGAAAAAGGAAAAGAAGGAGGCGGCTAAGGTATGAAAAATGCAAAAGTCAAAGATATTGTAATTCCTGCCGTTGCCCTTTTTGTAATCTGTCTTGCGGCCTCCGTTCTTCTTGCTTTGACAAACGGTGTAACAGCCGAAAAGATTGAACAAAACGAAGCCGAAAACGCAATTGCAAGCCGTTCGGAGGTTCTTTCGGTTGTCGGTGATACAAAGGTTGCGTCTTACAGCGAGGACAAAACGGACGAAAAAAGCGGTCTTACCTATTGTGAAGGTCTTGACGAAAACGGCAAGGTGATAGGTTATATTTTCACCTGCGCCGCAAAAGGTTACGGCGGCGATGTGAAATGTATGGTAGGCTATGATGCCGAAGGCTCGGTGGTCG
>CANQLQ010000145.1 GCA_947624755.1 uncultured Clostridia bacterium
CTTTGAACGCTTTGCGTTCAAACGGTTGAGCGCAGCCGTACGTCAGCATGTTTCTTTTGGAATTTTTCTTTCAAAAGAAAAGTTCGCCGACGGCAGTCAAAACCAATAATTTGCACAAATTAAGGAATCAATGCGAAAACACTTTGTTCTTAATTTGGAAGTAAATTAAAATTCAAGGTAATACTTTGTGTATTGCCGGGTATTTTGGCAAAGTATTACGGAAAATTTGCAAGCAATATGAGTATTAAGTCTTCGTGGTTTAATAAGAGATTTCTTAATTTACGAGCGGTGCGGACGCTTGGTTTAGGGGAAATATCATTTTTTAAGGAGAAAGTGTATGACCGGTTTTGTTTTTGTCAATAAGCCGAAAAATATAACTTCTTTTGCGGCGGCGGCTAGGCTTCGCAAAATTTTTGGCGAAAAGAAAACAGGTCATACCGGCACGCTTGACCCGATGGCTACCGGGGTTCTTCCGGTTGCGCTTGGCGGTGCTACAAGATTTATTGATTTGCTCGAAAGTCACGACAAGTCATACAGGGCATCATTCGTGCTCGGAATAACAACGGATACGCTTGACATAACCGGAAAGGTAACAAAGGAAAGAGTCGCTAAGGTAAAAAAAGATGAGGTTGAAAAGGCTCTCGAAATGTTTAAGGGCGAAATAAAACAGCTTCCGCCCATGTTTTCGGCAATCAAGAAAAACGGAGTAAGACTTTATGAGCTTGCAAGGCAGGGGATAGAAACTGCGCGAGAGGAAAGAACGGTTAATATTTATTCGCTTAATTTGGTTTCGGCCGAAGAAGAAAAAAACGAATATGTTATTGATGTTTCTTGCTCGTCAGGTACATATATCCGTTCGCTGATTTCGGATATCGGCGAAAATTTAGGCTGTGGCGCGGTTATGACAACTCTTGAAAGAACGTCTGCAAACGGCGTTGATATTTCCGACTGCCGCACTTTGGAAGAACTCGAACAAATGAAAGAGTATAATAACCTAAGCGGTGCGCTTATACCGGTTGACGAGATGATACGCCACGAAAAGCTTGCCGTAAGCGCGGCGCAGTCAAAGAGATTTTTAAACGGCGGCGAGCTTGACCTTGTGAGGGTAAAGGGAGCAAAAGAGGACGGTTATTATAATGTATATTCCCCCGAAGGGAAATTTCTCGGAATCGGTGAATGTGTAAAGAGCGAAGGTTTACTCAAAGTCAAAAAAGTATATGTAGAAAAATAAATATAAATAGTTTTAAATTTAAAATTTTATGTACCCGATATATTGAAACAGGAGGCACGAAAGTGTTTACTTTTGAAAATTTAGGAATAAACAGCGATATGGTGCTTGCTCTCGGAAATTTTGACGGTATTCACCGCGGACATATTAAAGTTCTTGAAAAAGCAAAAGAAGTTTCAAAAAATAATAATTTAGCTCTTGCGGTTATGCTTTTTGATGAACACCCGAAAGCGCTTATTGAGGGCAAAGCTCCGCCGATGCTCATGACGGCGGCGGCAAAAGACGAAATTCTTAAAAAAATGGGCTTTCAAATTATTAAGGCAAAATTTTCTGAATTTAGAAATATGAGCGCAGAGGAGTTTGTTCTTAAAGTATATTGCAAGCTTAATATCCGTGCAATCTGCTGTGGATTTAATTATCATTACGGCAAAAACGGTGCGGGCAATGTTCAATCCTTGCAGAAAAGTTGTAAAGAGCTTGGAATAAAGCTTTTTGTATGTGATGAAGCAAGCTTTGAGGGTGAGCCTATCAGCTCAACAAGAATAAGAAAAGAGATTGAAAACGGCAACATCGAAAAAGCAAATGCAATGCTCGGAAGAGAATTTTCATACAAGCTTGAGGTTGTGAGCGGCGACAAAAGAGGACGTAAGCTCGGTTTTCCGACAATAAACCAGTTTTTTCCAAAAGATTTTGTAAGCCCAAAATACGGCGTTTATGCTTCAAAGGTTAAGCTTGGCGGCAGTTGGTATCCTTCGGTTACGAATATCGGAATAAGACCTACGGTAGAAACTGACAAACCACGAAGTGAAACTTGTATTCTTGATTTTTCGGGCGATCTTTATGGGCAGGAAATTGAGGTCTATCTTCTCGAATATGTTCGTGAAGAAAGAAAATGTTCTTCCTTAAAAGAACTGAGCGAAACAATCAACCGTGATGCACAGGCGGCAAGACTGATTTTTGAAAAAGAATGTGGACAGGCTAAGAAAGGATAAAACCAAAAGCTTTATATAATAGATATAAGAGCTGAATTGACCGGCACTTACTTATTTATTTTTAAAGTTTGGGTTTTATATTGAATAGAAATGAAAAAGTTGGAAGTTAAAGGAATATTCTTTGATTTTGATGATACGCTTCAAAGCAGAAAGGGCGCGTACAGACTTTATTGCGAGGCTTTTCTTGAAAAATATTTTCCGCTGGTAAAAGGTGAAAAAAGACAGCGAATGCTTGACGAAATGGAAGAATATGTTGACGGCGGATATAAGGATAGGGAAGTTTATTTTCCCCAATTGATCGAGCTGTGGAATTGGCAGGATCATCCGCCGATGCAGGAGCTTTACGATTCATTCAATTATGATTTCGGGAAATACATAGTTATGCTTCCCGGTGCGGTTGATGTTTTGAAGGAACTGAAAAAGCGCGGATATATTATAGGCGCGATAACAAACGGTGTCTCTTCTCTTCAAAATATCAAGCTTGACACGGCAGGCATAAGAGAGCTTTTTGATGTTGTTGTGGTTTCGGGTGACATTGGGATTTACAAGCCGGACAGAAGAATTTTTGACGAAGCGATAAGACGGGCAGGACTGAAAAATGAAGAGACTCTTTTTGTCGGTGACCACCCTGTTAATGATATAGAAGGCGCACTTTCTGCCGGTATGCAGGTTATAAGAATGAACTATGGCGATTTCAAAGGAAAAGGGCTTGGCAAAAAAGGCGTTTTTGCTGAAATTGAAGATATTCGTGAAATACTTGATTATGTATAACTAGGGAAGCTCTGATTAATTCAGGGTAGCTTGTATTAATCAGTGATTCCCTAAATATAATTTCGGTTTTCGGTGGCAGCTTAGCCGCCGAAACGATGAATAACGGCACTAAGAGCCTTATTGAAAGGAGAAGAAGTTTATTATGTATTGTCCGAAATGCAAAACAGAAGTTGAAAAAGATCAACTGTTCTGTCACGTCTGCGGAGCTGAACTTAGAGAACCCATTAAGAAGAAGCCGGGTGAGAAAACTTTTAGCGAAGAAGCCGAAAGCAGTTTGCCGGAAATTTCAAGCGATGAAGGCCTAACTGAAGAAGAAATAAAATCAGATGATGTTTCGGCCGAAGAACCCAAACCGGACGAAGGATCTGAAAGCGAAGCAGAAGCTGAAGATAAAGATAACGATAACGACGGCGATAAAAATACCTATAATGAGTCGGAAGAAGAGACAAAACAGGAAGAAACACAGGAAGAAAACGAGGTTAGTGAGCCTGAAAACGCAGACAAAATAAAAAGCGAAAATTCAAACGATGCAAACAGGCAGGCTTTGAAGCAAGCGGAAAAACCGGTTCAAAAAAGAAACAACGAAAAATCCGTCAAACGCTTTTCAAAGGAAAGCAAAAAGATTAAGAAATATACTGCTGCAATGAAAGCAATAGTTTGTGTTTGCGCTGCGGTGATGTTAGCTCTCGCTGTTGTTAGCAAAACGACAGATTTTTTCAAAAATGACAGTTCGGACAAAACTATGGTTCTTTCGGGAATGAGTGATAGTCAAAAAGCATCGTTTGAAAGCTTTGTTTCAAAGTTTTCGCCTCTTTTTGAAAACGGATATGACAGCAGTAAAACTGTTTTTGACGATATTATTTATGAAATGAATCCGTCAATTGAAAACGGGCTTTATGTTTCATTCTTTGGTAAAGACGAGCCTGTTTCCGAAGCTGACCCGGCCGGAAGATTCAAAAGCGACAATGAAGAAGTTTCTTATTATGCGGTTGAGGCAAAGAAAATTTCCGAAATAGCACAAAGTCTTTCTCTTGAAGCTCTTGATGACACTAATACTATGGACTGTTATTATCTCGACGGGAAATATTATTTCAGTTCTTTGCAGCCGGAAGCAAATTCCGATTCATACAGCGTAAAAGTTGCCGATGCAAAGAAAACAAGCGATGACAGCTTTTATATCACCTGCGACCTCTTCAAAAACGGCAGTGAAGAAATTGACAGACAAATATATTTTATTGCAAATAACGAACCGGCCGACAGCGAAAACTGGGTCTTGAACAGAATTTCAAATGAAGCATTATACAGCCCTCTCGGAAGCAAGTTAAGCGAAAACAAAGAAGGAACAGCCCAATATATAATGAAAAGCCGCAGCATTGAAGCAAAGACTTCGGACGGAAAGCTTTATGCAGAATATATTGTTCAGTACCCTTCGTTTGAATCGGATGTAGTGACTGCCGAAACCTCGAACAGTCAGTATACGCAGCTTATAAACAGCTATAAAAAGGAAGCCTCAAACGCAGACAAGCTTTATGCAAAATATATCGAGGACGGCGGAAACGAGGCTGACTTACCGCTTTATACCCATGTCGTAGCATCGGTAAAATATAACGATAACAACCTTGTTTCCATAGTCGAAAGGAAAACGGTTTATAACCCGCTTGAAAAGTCCGATGCGCAAGAGGATACGGGTGCTCAATCAAATATCTTTGCCGACACCTCTTATGAAGCTCACAGCTTCGATATGCAAACCGGTGAGTTTTTGAAAAAAGACGATCTTACCGGAAAAGACTATCAGAAAGCGGAGCAGACTCTTTTTGAAAAATGGATAGGGTATGAAGAGCCGGAAGATGTTGTTTCACCGCAGCGTCCGACGGATATAAATTCGGTAGGCCATGCAATATATACCTCTGCTTGGTACGTTACCGGTGATACCGTAAACTTCATTTATCAGCATGAGGACGGTGTGCCGGAGACGGTTTCAATTCCCATCGCCGAACAGCAAAGCGAAAAAGCAGAAGGAACAACATAAGTTTTATTTCAAAAAACCGAAGCTGTATTTCAAGGGCTTCGGTTTACTTTTATTGTAAAAAAACCATAAAATTGTGCTTTATTTTGAAAAAAACAGTATGAAACAGCCAAAGATAAAAATTGAATCTAAATTACTTGACAAACTTTAGCAATTGATGTAAAATTAAAAGGCTTATGAGTTTGCGAAGGCTCAAAGTCTGCCCTTTTTGGGCGAAAATATATGAAAGGAGATGCTATATTTGCCTACCTTTAACCAGTTAGTTCGTAACGGCAGAGAAACGCTTGTAAAAAAGCCGAAGGCTCCCGCTCTTCTCAAGGGTCTCAATTCACAGAAGAATGTCATGACAGACCATGACTCACCGCAGAAGCGCGGCGTTTGCACAGCAGTTAAGACAGCAACACCGAGGAAGCCGAACTCAGCTCTTCGTAAGATCGCCAGAGTACGTCTTACCAACGGTATTGAAGTTTCAGCTTACATTCCGGGCGTTGGTCATAACCTTCAGGAACACAGCGTTGTTCTTATCCGTGGCGGCCGTGTTAAGGATCTTCCCGGTGTGCGT
>CANQLQ010000146.1 GCA_947624755.1 uncultured Clostridia bacterium
ATTCTTGCGGTCATGCTGGTTGGTATCACTGCCTTTGTTTGCATATACACACGTCCGTTGCAGCTTACCAAAAATTTGGAAAATCAGCAAAACAAACAAAGAAGAATCATAGCGTCAATTTCGCACGACATAAAAACACCGCTTACTTCCATTATGGGATTTACCGAAAGACTTAAAAAAGATAATATCCCCCCGGAAAGAAGGCAGAGATATCTTGAAACGGTATACAGCAAGTCGCTTGAAATCCGAAGTCTTGTTGATGAATTTGATGAATATCTCGGGTATAATATGCTTCAAGATTCAAAAACTGTTGTTATAAGTACCGCAGAATTGTGCAAGGCCATTAATGACGAGTATGCAAAAGAACTTGAAGATCTTGATGTTGATTTTAAAGTAATTTACCATGGAAAGAAAATTTTTATCAGAGTGGATCCGGCAAAAATCAAACGTGTTTTCGGTAATCTTATCGGAAACAGCCTTAAACATTTCGACAAAGAGGAAAAAAAGATACTCATACAGATTGAAAGCGGAAGAGACAATGTTCTTATCCGCTACGGCGATAATGGCGAAGGTATTGACCCGAATAAGTTTGACATTATTTTTGAACCTCTTTATACTTCGGACAAGGGAAGAAAGGTTGCAGGTCTTGGGCTTGCCATATGCCGTGAAATTGTTGAAAGCCACGGCGGAAGGATCTATGCACAAAAATCCCCTTTGGGAGGACTTGAGATATGTATTGAGCTTGAAAAAGAAGTGGTATTTTTTTAATAAAATCGCAGTTTTAAAATAAAGAGATACTTTTAAATTAAAAAATTTTATTTATAAAAGTACAGATTGACTCATACATAGTTGCCTTAGCGTAAAATTTTCAATCTTTTCCCTAAGTAAGCACTGATTAATACAAAAAAACCTGAATTAATCAGTGCTTCCCTAAAAACATAGTTTTAATTTATATTATCTTTTTCATATATAAAGTATAGCCTGCGGCTTTGACAAACCGACAAAGAAGTTCCCTCGCTAAAGGGAATTGCATGACTTAATCATAGCTTCCATAGAAGGGTGATTTTTTTGAATAACCAAAACAGCAAACCTGAAAATAAGAGATTAGAAAATATTGAAGCAATAAAAGAAAAGATAAAAAAAGGCTTTAAGGGTTTTCTTGTTTTCGCAAAAAAGCATAAAGCAGTTACCTCAATTGTCGTTGCCGCCATTGTGTTAATTGTGGCTGTTTTTGGAACGATAAACCATTTTCTTGGAAAAATCAATATTATTGACGACTCTAAATCGTTGGCAATTATCACTCTTTCAACCGGAGAAAAGATTGATGTAAGCAAGCTTATTAAAAATCCCGACGGCACTTACAGCCTTCCTGACGGACGAAGGTTTGACACTGACGGCACGGTATGGAATCTTGACGGAAGTATAGTATACTATGACGGCAGTTATTTGAAGTTTGACGGAACTGCCGTTTTGAGCGACGGAACGACAATTTATCCCGACGGCAATGTTGTTTTCCAGGACGGATTTTATCTTCATAACACCGGAATAAAAGTTGACAAGAATGCATACGCAAAGTTTAAAACCGGCGAAAAGGCACATATTACAACTTTTACGATTAATAAAGATGGAACTATAAACCCAAAGAAATCCAATCTTTCTTCAATTAAATATGCGGCGAACGGTTCAATAAAAATAGATCTTTCATCTTTAGATGAAGATGCGGCGATAATTGAAATGTCAAGAGATAAACTTGCGCAAGGAGATAAGGAAATTCTTGCTAACGCAAATGACAGGAAAGTTTGGTATAATGATAATATCATTAACATTCTTGTTATGGGCATAGATGAAGGAAACAAGACTTATCCGTTTGGCCGTTCAGACTCTATGGTTGTTTTTTCAATAAATAAAATTTCCAAAAAAATAAAAATGATCTCTCTTTCAAGAGCGGCATATGTTGCAATTATCGGTTATGATAATACAAGACTCAATCACGCCCACGGCCTTGGCGGAGCGCCGCTTGCAATAGATACGGTAGAAAGAAACTATAAAATCAGGATTGACAATTATGTAAGCGCCAATTTTGATACATTCAAACAGCTTATTGATACAATCGGCGGAGTAAAAATAAAACTGACTTCTGCCGAAGCCTCTGCACTTAAAAACAAAATTAAGGCAAATTCATTGGCATATAACGGTGCGGGAACCTATAATCTTAACGGAAATCTTGCCCTTGAATATGTACGTCTTAGAAAAATTGACACCGATAAAGCAAGAACCCAGCGTCAGCGGAATGTTCTAATGGCAATTATTAACAAAGCTAAAGGAATGGGTATTTTTCAAATGACGACAACTCTTAACCGTATTCTTCCGCTTATTACAACTGACCTTTCAAAAAGTGAAATTCTTTCTCAACTGGTGAATGTTCAGTCATATCTCGACAGCAGTATTGAGCAGTATGTAATACCATACAAGCCGACGTTATTGACCCTTGTCGGAGATTTTGAAGTTCTTCTTCTTAATTGGGATAGTGAAATCAAGTATCTTCACAACCTTATATACGGTGATGTTACCCCTTCATATTATGAAAAGTAAGGAGACTCGTATATGAAACTTACAAAAGGGAAAAAAGCTTTAATAATAGCTGCTTGCGTTTTAATTTTATTAATAGGCTGTATTGCCGCTGTTGCAAACCATTATCTAAATAAAATTGATTTTGATGACGGATCATCACAGACAGCTCCGTCCGGACTCGAAGATGACGATGAAGAAGACATTTTTAATTCCGGTAAGCTTGACACATCGGAATCCTCCGAACTTTCAAAGGCGGACGAAAGTATCAAAGGTAATCTTGATGACTCAAAAATTTGCTACAGTGATGAGGTTACAAATATTCTTGTAATGGGAATTGACTATGGCAGCAAAAAATATCCGTATGGCCGCTCGGACTCAATGATTGTTGTTTCGATAAATAAAACCGAAAAGAAAATAAAGTTGATCTCTCTTTCGAGGACAGCTTATGCCGCTATTGCCGGTTATAACAACACTCGTCTGAGCCATGCTCACGGATATGGCGGTCCTCAGCTTGCAATCAAAGCTGTTGAGCAAAATTATAAAATCAGAATTGACAATTATGTAAGCACAAATTTTGAATCATTTAAAAAGATTATAGATGCCTTTGGCGGTATCAAGATAACTCTTACGGCGGCGGAGGCAAGATATTTAAGCAATATTCTCGGTTCTTCTTCGGCAGGCACCTATACTCTAAACGGAACTCAGGCGCTTGCTTATGCAAGGACAAGAAAAATCGACTCGGATCGTGACCGTACAGGAAGGCAAAGAAAGGTTCTTATTGCTCTTTCGCAAAAGGCAAAAAGTATGAGTATAACGTCAATGATTGGAATGCTTGACACAATTTTGCCGCTTGTTAGAACGGATATGAGTAAAACACAGCTAATCAGTCAGGCCGCAAATGCTTTGTCATATCTTAGTTGGGACATACAGCAGGAGGTTGTTCCGCACAAGTCATCCGGTCTTGTGCTAAGAGGCGGTTTTGAAGTGGTAATTGTTGACTGGGCAGATGAAGTTAAATATGTTCGCGATCTGCTTTACAGCTCGAACGAAGTAAAATATGAAGATATGAAATGAGGCTGTTCTATGAGTTTTCAGAACAGCCTCATTTGGAGGTATTATTTTGGTTCTTAAAAAAAATGATGAGATAACTCTTGAAATAACCGCGCTGACTTCGCAGGGAAGCGGCGTCGGACATTTTGAAAAAATGGCAATATTTGTCGAAGGCGCTGTAACAGGTGACAAGCTGCTTGTACATATAATAAAAGTTAAAAGCAGCTATGCGGTCGGAATAATCAAAAAAATCCTCAAGCCTTCCTGTTACAGAATTGTTTCGGATTGTCCTGTTTCTGATAAATGCGGAGGCTGTTCCTACCGTAACATAAAATATGAGTATGAACTCGAAATGAAAAAGCAGATCGTTGAAGACGCTCTTCAAAGAATTGGCGGTCTGGACATAGAAGTTGATGAAATACTTAGCATAGACGATAACAATCATTACCGAAATAAAGGGCAATATCCCGTTTCTATGGACAATGACGGCAAAACGCTTATTGGTTTTTATGCAAAACGAAGCCATAGAATCATAGACTGCCGAACCTGTTTACTTGCCCCGAAGGAATTTGAAAAAATTCTTAATGTTATTGAACATTGGGCGGCACAGGCAGGTATAAGTTTTTACGATGAAAAAACCGGAAAAGGCATACTTCGTCATATTTATTTAAGAAAAGCTTATGCCACAAAAGAAACCATGGTATGTCTTGTTATAAATGCCGAAAGTGTACCGAAAAAAGATAAGCTTATAGCTGAACTTACAAAGACAGATGAAACGATTTGTTCGGTTGTCCTTAACATAAACAAAAAGAACACAAACGTAATTCTTGGCGGCAGATGCGAAACGATTTACGGAAAAGACTATATTGAAGATATACTTTGCGGTTTACATTTTCGTATTTCGGCTCTGTCATTTTTTCAGGTTAATCCGAAGGGAACCGAACTGCTTTATAACAAGGCAAAGGAATATGCCGCTCTTGACAAAGGAAAAGTTCTTCTTGACCTTTATTGCGGGACCGGAACGATCGGTCTTAGTATGCAAGGAAATGCAAAAGAGGTGATAGGGGTTGAAATAATTCCCGAGGCAATTGAAAATGCGAAAGAAAATGCAAGGCTTAATGAAATTACCAATGCACGTTTTATTTGTGACGATGCGGCAGGCGCTGCAAAAAAGCTTTTAAATGAGGGCTTAAGACCTGACGTAATAGTTCTTGACCCTCCGAGAAAGGGTTGCAGCAGGGAAGTTATTGACACCGTTGTTTTTATGAGACCTGAAAGAGTGGTTTATGTTTCGTGTGACCCGGCAACACTCGCGAGGGACTGCAAAATTTTTGAAGAGCTTGGATATAAAGTGCAAAAAGTTACAGCGGTGGATATGTTCCCGAGAACAACACATGTGGAGACGGTTGTTCAACTTTCCAAGTGAGAAATCCGGTCAAATAAGATCAGCGTTGACTTCTCTCTGTAGGATATGGATATGTACGTCATCCGGAAATTTGCGACCTGTGGAGAGATCAAGGCTTATGTGAAAGACCACCGGCCTTTCGGTTTCTTCCCTCTATATAGCACGAGTGAAACAGAAATGCGGTATCATTAAACGAGAGGATTATAGCAAGCCGAAGTCGGAGAACGCCGGACAGCCACAATGTCCGCCGGAGTATTTCAAGATGATATAACCATACACTCATAGCATAGGAGAGCATTATGATTAAAATGAAATTTGTAAACAAGGAACCAATTAATAAAGGATGGTCATGTGATCGGAAATATTGCGCAGTGACCGCTGACGGTACAAAATATCTTTTGCGGATAACGCCCAAAGAGAAAAGTGCGAATCGAGCGGATATGTTTTGTATGCAGCAGAAGGTTGCAGCTCTTAATGGGCAGAATGTCAATCAAGTGCAACACCCCAAAAGGCTTCAAAGGGAGATAGCCAACCAAGACATTTACGAGGACGA
>CANQLQ010000147.1 GCA_947624755.1 uncultured Clostridia bacterium
ACTTCTCTTCTGTACAGGCAGAACTCTACCGTGTACAGGATGCTGTCACAATGGAAGGTCAGAGACTTACAAGTAATACACTTCATGTAGGCCTTAATAAAGACAACGCAATTGATTTTGCAAGTGACAGCAAAGTTACCGAAGCACAAAGCGAGTACGATAATAATACTCCGACACTTGCAGGAACAGAAGCAAGCGAAGCAATTTCTTACAAACTTCTTGCTCCTATCGCTAAAGCAGCATCTAACGACGTAATGGCAGTTGCAGAACCGGAAGCTCCTGCAGCCGACATAATTGATGAAGTTAGTCCGGTAAGCATCGTAGTTAACGACGAAGACGCTAACCCGGAAGAAGGCTTTGCACGCTTCAAAGTTAACTCGGCAACCAACCCATATGCTATTCACTTTAAAGTTTCCCTTGATCTTCAGGGCAACGGTAATGTTGAAAATGCAACTGTTAAGAGCGTAACATTCCCGCAAGCAGAAAATGACCCGACTGTATATCTTGGCTACAAGCTCGGTGCAGACAAAAAATCAGTAGACGTTTATGCGGCAACAATGTCAACAGGTATCCAGAACCCGATCGTAGGCGACGTAGCTGTTGATGATGCAGCCCTTGCTGCTGACACTCACCAGGGACATCAGCACCTGTATTATGCAATCAATGGCTTTGACAGACTTATGAGTTCTTATGAAATTGACGCTGTCAAAGGCGATGCTTACAGTGCTTCTGACTTTGCTGAATTTGAATGTAAGGCTCATGACTATGATGTAACAATCGGTTCGGTAACATGTACAGAACCCGGTTCAAAGGCATATACATGTAAATTCTGCGGAACAGGTTATACTGAGGTCAACGAAGATCCTCTTGGACACGACTTTGGTGATTGGAAAGTTGAAAGAGCCGCTACCTGCACAAAGGACGGCCTTGAAGTCAGAGAATGCTCAAGATGTGACGAAAAGGAAACAAAAGTAATTCCTGCAAAAGGTCATGTTGATGAAAATTCTGACAAGGTTTGTGACGAATGCCACGAAAATCTTGATTTCAGATGCAGCCTTTGCGATAAGAACGATCAGCTCAAAGACGTACCTGTTATCGGCTTTATCTTCGGTATTTTCCACAGCATTATTCATGCACTTTCTCGTTGGACAGGTGTTGGCAAACTTAAATAATTTGTCATAAACATAACCAACAAATAATTTTGTCCCGAATCACTGCTTCGGCAGTGGCTCGGGACATTTCTTTATTTAATCATAACTTCCTTAAAATTTTATCTTTCTGAATTTCAGCGGAGAAGTACCGGTATGCTTTTTGAAGAAATAAATAAAATTTGCATCGCTGTTAAATCCGGTTTGGTATGCAATTTGAGAAATAGGGTAATCGGTTTTGTGCAGAAGCTCCTTTGCCTTTTCGAGCCTTACCGATAACAGATAATCATAAGGCGAAAGGTTGGTAGTATTCTTAAATAGCCTTGAAAAATATGACGCGCTCAAATTTACCGATTTTGCGATATCTTCAACCGTAATTGTCTTATTGAAATTGCTTTGAATATATTCCTTCGCAGCTGCTGTCAGCCCGAATTTTTCGTTTTGAGAACCGCTTTGCATATCCGATATTTTGCAAAGCAGAGAATATAATTTACTTGAGATTTCATATTCGCTGTTGCCGGATTTAACATCATCAATAATTTTCAAAATGCAATCGCTTATATTGTGACCGCATTTTATTTTTCTCGATGCAAATAAATTGAGCCACTGTCTTGAATTGCCTGCGTCAAAATGCACCCAAAGAGTGTGCGCATGGTCATTTGTAAAATATTTATGCGGCTTATAGCAGTCTACGAGCAGAATTTCATTTTCGCCTGCTGTATATACTGCGTTTTGCTCAAGTGTCATGCTGCCTTGCAAAACATATATTAAAAGAATACTGTCATATCTTTCACGCTCAACAATATAGTCGCTTTTACAGTAGAAATTACCGATAGCGATCGGATAATATAAAAGTTTTTTTGCATTTTGGCTCGGAGTGTAAAAATACATATGCGAGCCTTTGGCAAGTCCGTTTCCTATAAGCTCCATAATATCACAATAGGATTTCTAAATTTTTTGATAGAATATCAAAACAAATCCCTTTTAAATCATATTATAATATAAATAAAATAAAGTCAATGAGAAATGAAGCTATGAATAAAATTTCTAAAGTTACGGTATTGGGAGAGCTTGTAACCATTCCCGTCTATGATGCGTACAAGCCTGATAAAACCCGTTTTTTTGAAAAGCGAGTGTATCAAGGCGGCATGGGAAAGGTTTATCCAATGCGGTAACAGATAAGAGACATAAAGACCGATAAGAAATATAAGTCTATTTGAAAAGGCGCTTAAAATTAATCCAATACACTTTCCAAATAGCAGCACGTTAAAATTTATTGTTTTAAGGAGTTATTATATGAGATACGCACAAACACTGAACCGTTGGAATTTTACGCTTGGCGATTACAAGACAAAGGTTGTTATACCTCATACATGGAATGTTGACGATGAAGTTATGAAACACAGAGGTAAAGCAATCTATGAAACTGAAATTTTTGTAAGCTTAGACTTAGAGGGCAAGAAGTCGCTGTTAACCTTTAATGCAGTTTATCATACAGCCGAGATTTATGTTAACGATAATTTTGTCGGGACTCACAGCCGTTCGGGTTACACGCCTTTCAGATTTAATGTAACGGATTTTATTCAGTTTGGTGAAAATAATACCGTTAAGGTTATTGTCGATAACACCCATATTGAAAATATGCTGCCTCATAAGAGCGACTTTGACTGGTCGGATGACGGCGGAATTATCCGAAGAGCTAAGCTTGAATTTATTGAGCCGGACGCTGTCGAATATATGCATATTACCGAAAATATTACAAGCATAAATAACGGCTTTGCGAGCGGTACACTTAAAATTAAAACCAACACCGATAAGCCTTTCAAGGTTAAGGTATATGATTATTCTAACGGCAAACTTGTTTTGGAACATGACGGAAGTGATATTCCGTTTGAAAATTTGAAGCTGTGGTCGTGCTATACTCCTAATCTCTATGTTGTAACTCTTGAAACGGATAATGATATTTATGAAGAAAGAATCGGTATTCGCAAAATTGAGGTCAAGGGCGAAAAGGTATTTATTAACGATGAAGAAATATACCTAAAGGGCTGTGAATGGATGCCCGGATCACACCCTGATTTTGGTATGGCGGAACCGCTTGACCATTCAATTAAATGTCTGAGACAACTCAAATCCGCGGGCTGTGTTTTCACTCGATTCCATTGGCAGCAGGACGATGCGGTACTTGATTGGTGCGATGAAAACGGACTTCTTGTTCAAGAGGAAATTCCATATTGGGGATATCCAAAAGAAGCAGCCGGGTTGCAGTTTGATATTGCAAAGCAGCAAGCGGATGAAATGGTATTTTTCCATCATAACCACCCGTCAATAATTTGCTGGGGCGTTGGCAACGAGCTTGGGGCTCAAAGCGAATCTACCATTAATTACGTTAAAGATATTATTAAATATTTTAAAAGTAAGGATAGCCGCAGGCTTGTAAATTATGTATCGAACACTCTTTCAAGAGTTGAGAATACAGACAAGGACGATGCGGCTCTTTATGGCGATATAGCAATGTGGAACGATTATCTCGGACTTTGGGAACCGTCCGACGATATAGCGGGTCATATGCTGAGAACTTGCAAAAAGGCGGAGGGTATGCCTCTTTTGGTCAGTGAGTTTGGATTGTGCGAACCGCATTTCAAAGGCGGCGATAAGGAAAGGGCAAGAATCCTTGAAGAGCGGCTTTCGATGTATAAAGATATTCATAATATATGCGGCTATATGTGGTTCTCGCTCAATGATTACAGAACTCATTGCGGTGAAGCCGGAGAGGACAAAATGCGTCGGCGTGTCCACGGCTCGACCGATTTATACGGAAACAAAAAGCCTTCCTATGAACTGTTAAGAAAGCTGCAATGCGATGATGAATAATAAAGTTTAGAATCATAGTTTTATAAAGTCTACAATACGGACAAATCTTAGAAGATAAAAAAAATAAGTCCCTAAAGCGGAAGCTGAAAAAGCAAGCAATTGGCAAACTTTTCAGCGTCCCTTTAGGGGCTTGTCTTTTTATATCCAGCCTAAAAGCGCAAATGCTTTGAGCATGGCATTAAGCATAGTCCACCTGAAAAAGTTGGTTGAATCTTCGGCGAAAAACTTGTGTATCTTATACTTCCTGCCCGTTTCATTTCGGCTTTGCGATAATAATTTTTTTTCACCTATACAGTATGACGACAACCAACTGATTGCGAAGGGTTCTTCGATAGACTCTTTTGTGCCGTTTATTGTTTTAAGACCTTTATATATGAACTCGGACGAGTGCATATCGTCAATAACATTATCCCATAGATTGTGATTAAAGATGAACGGTATCCAACCGAGAAGTGTTACCTTAGGGGCATGGGTATAAGATGTAAGTCTGATATTATCGGCAACATTGCTTTTTGATGATAACCTTTTCCAGGAAAGAAGAATATTTTTTGGATAAAAAACATAGGAATCCGTTTTTGCTCCCATTATCCATAAAGGCATATGTTTAAGTGAGTTTGCTTCATCGCTTGTGATTGGACGGTTTGGACACATAATGATAGCTGCGGCGATTTTATTTGGAAAAGTCGAGGCAAGATTGACTGCGCCGGTTGCGCCGAGACACCAGCCCACAATATACAGACGGTCGGTATCAACGCTGTTATGCTTTTGACAAAAGTCCTCAACGGCTTTCATAAGCGGAACGGTGAGTCTTGATGAATCCCAGCATATGTTTAATTCTTCGGGTGCGCGGGCGATAAGAATAAAAGCTCCTTCGTTATAGAACTTCTTTTGAAGCCTTGAGTCGGACCATTTTGCGATATTATTCGCTTCAAGCTCAAAGCCCTTTTTCAGTCCTTCAAGCGCGCCCGCGAGAACAATGACAAGAGGGTACTTTTTGTCGTTTGAAGCGCCGTTTTCAACAGGTGAAAAATAACTGTAATCAATTTCAAAACCGTTGATTTTAGGGCCGCAGTCTCGTGACCATTGTTTTCTCAATTGCACAACATCAAGCTTTTCCAAAAAACACACCGCCTATTATAAATGTTATACTATACAACCTTTAATTTATTATAATTTATTTTAATTATTTTTGCTTTTAAATTTTTATGAAATAATGTTAATTTTTTGTAAACAGGAAGGCGGCAACATTTCTTAATACTTTTAAAGTATATTTTAAACTAATTTATAAATATTTTATGGTAATCTGTTAATGTTTTTGATATGCTTATATCTAAGGAATCACTGATTAATACAAGCTACCCTACTTGACGGTAAATTATTCCGTCATTTTGCCCAAAAATTCTCGTTAATACACAAAGTATTGCTTTAAGTTTTTGGAATATAAAAATATGATTTCAAATTAGGAACAAAGTGTTTTCGCGGTGTAAAATTATAATTTTATATAATTTCTATCCCGCGTAATTGCTGCA
>CANQLQ010000148.1 GCA_947624755.1 uncultured Clostridia bacterium
CATCGTGGAGGGACATGAAAAGCAAGTTACATATTGAGTTGTCAAAGGTCCTTGTAAATCAAGGGTTTCCGGCACGGCGGCATGAAACGGCGTTGTGGATTTTGAGTCCACCTCGTCTGCCAATTCCAACACACCGGCAAATATTAAGTTATTCAATATTTTTAATTATATCTTAACTGTATTCTAATGTCAATAGTTCAAAAACTTTTTTGTGTTTTATTATCACAACTTTTTTATTATGACTTTAAAAGTCATAAAATGTAAAATATACATTGTTAGAAAGTATCAACTATTAAAAATCCAAGTACTTATGCTGTTTACAGATATGACAGTGCGAAAAAGTAATATGTAAAAATTGCAATTGTTATAAAAAAGCTTTAGCGGCAAAGGTTTTAAAGGCACGATAAACTATAAATATGCGGTCAAAGATTATAAAAAGATTCATTTTTTAAAATAAGCAAAACCGCAGGTAATACTTTTTGTATTGCCGAGTATTTTGGCAAAGTATTATGAAAATTTTGTAGGCAAGATGAGCATTAAGCCTTAAGCGTGATTTAATCAGTGATTCCCTTAAATTTTTGGGCTAAATGACGGAATAATTTACCGTCAAGTAGGGCTGCTTGTATTAATCAGTGATTCCCCAAGTTTTTTTCCACGCATAAATGCACCAATTTAAAAACAGCAGACGCTTTTGCATCTGCTGTAAGGAACGATGTTATTTCATGTTCTTTTCGTAGCTTTCGATCATTTTCTTAACCATCTGACCGCCGATAGAACCTGCCTGACGTGATGTGAGGTCACCGTTATAGCCCTGCTTAAGATTTACACCAACTTCAGCCGCTGCTTCCATCTTGAATCTGTCAAGTGCTTCACGTGCTTCGGGAACCATACCGCCTCTTGAGCTGCTGTTAGCCATGTTTAACACTCCTTACATTATAATTTTGCGTTTGCATTAATATTTTGTTTTGACTGAGAAAATATATTAATGGTAATTTTTTATTTTTCATTCAAATATATTTTTAGGTTTGAAATCGCTTTTTTCAAATATGCTAAGCTGTAAATTTTTGTCGCAGGTTACAAGAAAAATATTTGAAATATCATCGTTCCCTTGACTTCTTAGTTTTTTCAATAGCCAATTTTTATCTTTACCGATTGCCGACAGTCCGTCATCAATTATTTTTCCGTCAAGAACAAGATCAACCAAAAGTGTACTCTGCTTGGGCTGTGCCTTGATATCGGAACAGGTAACCGGCTTATTTTGAGAGGTGGGAATAAAACTTACACGGCCGTTTGGTTCCATAATTGCAGTATCAAGTTCAGTCAAATCAAAATAGCCGTTATTCCTGCATTTCATAAGAAATTCATTGATATCAAGCCTTGCCTTTTTGAAATTTTTATATATAAGTTTTCCTCTATCCATTAAAACAATTGGTTTTCCCGTAACAAATTTTCTCATTAAAATTGATTTGTCGGTTGTATAAGAAATTAAAAGAGCAAAAATACCATATATTATCATAGAAATTAACCGTAATAATATTTCATCTTTCTGTGCAATGGCAAGTTCTGCTGCTATTGAACCTATCGTGATCCCGTTGATATAATCAAAAAGACTCAATTCCGAAAGCTGTCTGTATCCCAAAATTCTTGTTATTATAAAAAGAACAACAACTGACAAAAGCGTTGTAAGTATAACATTCAAATAATCCATAAAATCACCCATAAAAATTTTTGACAATTATTCATATTTTTATTCTCATATTATTGTAAAAAAATGTTGAAAATAACATAGTAATATGTTAAACTTAAACAAAAGAAACGGGAGGTAAATTAAGTGAACGAAGGAAATGCTTTAAAAAGATATGTCGGTGTTAAAGAAACTATTCTTTACGGAGTTGCCAATGGCGGTCAGGTTATCGGTTATAACATGATAAGGGCGCAGCTTACGTTTTTTCTTGTTACGGTTTTCGGCGTTCCTGCCCGGGCTGTTACTGCAATGATAACGGTTATGGGCTTTTGGGATGCATTCAATGACCCTCTTATGGGTGGTATTGTTGACAAAACAAGATCTCGTTACGGAAAATTAAGACCTTATCTGCTCATTGTTCCAATTCCGCTCGGAATTACAACCGTGTTATTTTTCGGCGGTGCGGAATTTCTTAAAGGTGTTGAATCAACTACTCTTAAAATTGTATATATGTGTATTACATATTTCATTTGGGAATTTATATATACAATCGGTGATATACCTTTCTGGGGACTTTCGGCAGCAATCTCGCCAAACCCGGTAGACCGCTCAAGAGTAATTAAATCCGCAAGATTTATTTCGGGTATCATCGGCGGGCTTCCCGGTATCATAATTACAGTTTGTATCGACCTTTCAAGAAATAATATAATTCCGTTTACGCTTTCTCAGGTCTTTCTCTTCCTTGCGGTTATAGGCGGTACGTTTGGAATGTTCCTGTTCTCTCTTTCGGGACTTTGTACCAAGGAAAGAATCGTTCAAGTCAATAACGATCCGAAACTTCTTGATTGTTTCAAGCTTCTGTTCAAAAATAAGTACCTTCTCCTAATCGTTCTTTCAAATATTCTCGGAACTGTTGGAGGCATCGGCGGTACTTTTTCTACTTATTTCTATACGCTTTCTTTGGGTATTGCGTCGCTTTCTCTTGTTGCCGGTATTCCCGGAACAATTTCGGGCTGGGTATCGTACGGACTGCTATCCAATCTTGAACAGAGATTTACGTCAAAGCAGCTTATTTTTGGCTGTAGCCTTTCAAATGCCTTAATTGGTATAATCACATTCCTTGCAGGTATGAACTCGTACACCAATCCAAAGATCATTGTACCGATTATTGCCGTTCAGGGTGTTTTTACCAGTTTTATAGGTTCCATTAATGCCGTTGTACCGACAAAGATGATTGCCGATACAGTTGACTATATGGAATGGAAAACAGGTGAAAGAAGTGAAGGTATGTCATTTTCACTGCTTACTTTTGTCGGAAAGCTTACCGGTTCTCTTTCAACAGCTATTGCAACGGCTATTATTCCTCTCATTGGTCTTCAAGAGGTTGGTCAGGATATGGTTCTTTCGTCTGCGGGCGGCATTAACACCAAGTTTTGGATGTGGGCGCTTATTACAGTTATTCCGCCGGTTGCTTCACTCATTTCGCTTATTCCTTATGCTTTCTATGACCTTACGGGAGATAAGCTTAAAAACATTCAGTTGGAACTTATGCAAAGACGTGAAAAGTCAATCAATGCCAATACTCTTGAAAAGGCGGAGGAGGTTTAACCAATGAAAAGTGAATGTCCTAAATGCGGGAAAAAATTAAGTATTTTCTATTTTAAGCCGAAATGTCCCCAATGCGGCTGTGAGCTTGCTTATTACGATATGGATAAAATGCTTGAAGAGGACGCAAAAAAAGCCGAGGCGGAATTTGCAAAATTAGATGCGTTTATCGACAAAATGACTCCTAAGTTTATAAAGAAAAAGATGAAAAAAGATATGTCGGATTCCAAATAACACGGGGAAGGTGCTGTGCGTTCGTTAGAAAAATAATTAACATGGCGGCGCTTTTCCTATAGGATACTTAACGCCGGTTCTGTTTTAGGAGACTTTATTGATGAGTGTAGTTGCTTCGTTAAAAAATTTTTTAAAAGAAAAAGGCTTTGAAAGATACAAAGGAAGCTGCACATATTTTAAAGTGTTTCGCGATAAATATTACGCAATTGCCGAAGTTTATCGCGATAGACATCATTTTATATATAATGAATCGGAAAATTGTTTTTATGACGCAGACGGGTATTATTATGATATGCACATTGATATATGGCACGAATCATTAAACGACGGCAATTCTTTAATCAATTTTTGCGCCGGAAATTCATTATGTGAGTTGAGTGAAACGAGCGAGTTAAAATGGATAAATTCCGATGGATGCAGCGAGCATAGAATTGTTGAGGAAATAGAAAACGCTTTTAATGAATTTTTTTATAACCCTTTATTTTCAACCGAAAACAGTATCAGTATTTACGATTATTTATGCAAATTGGACATGGTTCGCTGTAAATGTGTTTTTTACAATTCAGAACTGTTGGAGATTGCCGCATTGGATGAAAAAAGGTATGACGAGGCTTTGATTTGCGTAAAATGCATCCTGTTAAATTATTCTCCGTTTGAAAATTATGTCAGATACTTTGATCAGATTTTTTTAGCCAATATGTTAACAGATGAAATAATAAACAACATGAGAAACGGCGGCGATCCAAGAGTTAAGCCGCTCATTGAAGAATATGATCGCGTAGTTAGTATGATGAAGCAAAAATAAAATAAGTGTAACATATGGAAGGGTGCTGTTCGTTCGTTTGAAAAATGATTAGGCACAAATTGCAGTTTACAAAACTGATTAAAAGGGGGCTGCCGCTAATCGGTTTAACGATTTGCGGCAAGCCCCCTTCAAGTAAGCTTTCTATAAATTTAGTTCAATTATTTTTTTCGCAATTTCTTCTACAGCAAAATCAAAGTACATTATGCCGTAGTATTTTTCTTTGTTTAGCTTATATTCGGAAAACTTGGCATTGAGTATTTTTGCATTATATTCAGGGCCTCTAATTCCGCCGGCGGTTGAAAGATAGGAAAGTATATATCTTTTATCAAATGCTGTTCTTGAATCAAGAAACGGCTTTACGCAAAGCTCCCAGCGTTCAACCGGTTTGTATTTATACCTGTCCTGAATAATTATTTCAATTTGATCGGGTGAATATGTACGAAGCAAAAGCGGGTGAGGTTCGGCTGTATCCTGGTCGAGCCACCTCGAAAGGTCAATACCTGACTTATTTTTGAAATCGGGATTTTTTTCGTCGATATAACAGCGTCTTAAAAGAACAAGCTTACCCCTTGCTTCATCAAGAGCAGGCATTCGATTTTCAAGAAACCAACGATTTTCATTGTCTTTCAGATAGGTATAAAAAAGATTATCAAAGCTTTTCTCATCATTTTTGTCACATGAATCATTTTTGAACTGTAAAATAACAGCTTCACTCGGATTTTTTTCGAGGAATAAATAACATTTTTTTAATAAATCTTCAAGATACATTTTGCCATATGCGTGATTTGAGGAATTATACACCCTTGCTTTAGAGTGAACGACTGCAAGTCTCTTTTTAACGGGAGCAACACGGACATCAAGAGCGCGTATCCCCATTTCAAGCTGTTCGGTTATGTCTGTATCTTGACATTTAGAAAAAAGCGAAGTTTGAACATACTTTGCTGCGCAGTCGTGAGTTCCCGGAATATTATACTGTAAAAGCTTTATGCTCCCGTCAAGAGTCTCCATCCATTTTGAATAATTCATAGTTAAAACATAAACCGAAAAACGGCTATGCTCCTTTCTTTCAAACTTATCGGCAAAAACATTATAACATTTTTATATACTTTATTCAATAGAAATGCAGCCTTCTCTATGGCACGCGGGCGGACATCGGCGGACATCGGCGGTCATCGCCCGCAGGCACGCATGGCGTGCAGCAATTACGCGAAACAGATTTAT
>CANQLQ010000149.1 GCA_947624755.1 uncultured Clostridia bacterium
TTCGATCACGCGAATCTTGAACCCAACAACGAAATCTATACACCGAATTCAACCGTTAAATTCAGCGCCATAGGCGTCGATTCATCAGGTACAAAAACCGATCTTCCGTCTGACGGTGTATATGCCCTCGCTGCTGACAGTGAATCATTCGGTTCAATCACAGAGGACGGCGTATTTAAATCAAACGGCAAAACAGGTACTGTTACAGTAAACTATATTTCTGAAGGAGCAGTAAGCGGTTCGACTTCCATTGAAGTTCAAAATCCCGATACAATGTACTTCACTGACGAAGAAATCAGTCTCGGCTTTGAAGCTGAAAGCACACTCGGTCTTGTTGTCAAATATAACGGCAGAGACGTAAACTATACAGCTTCAGACATTGTTTTTAAGCTTTCAAATCCGAGTCTCGGTCATTTTGACGGTCTTACCTTTATCTCTTCAGCGAACGAAACGGTTTCGGGTACGATTTCCGCATATTATGCACTTGACGAAAATCTCAACTGCTCAATCAGGGCAATAATCGGTAAGCTTCCGACAATTGTCTGGGACTTTGAGGATGTTGAAGAAACCAATGAAGAAGGAATCGTTACAAATACAATACCTGCCGAAGAATATTACAACAGTATTCTTACTCACAGCAACTATTCAAGAGGCGGTAAAGAATCTTTTGAGATCGTAAGCATCAATGATGAAGAACCTGTACGATTCGGCAGCCATTCACTCAAGCTTAACTACGACTTCATTAACTGCGGCGCCGTTACAGAGGGCGCTTGTATCGGTACAACAGATTCAATGACAATTCCGGGTAACCCGTCAGCAATTGGCGTATGGGTTTATGCTCCGGAAGGTGTTGGTATAACTTATAACGGAGAGGGTCAGGCCGGCTTCTGGCTTCGCGGTTATGTAAGTGACGGTTCAGGCACAAACCAGGCATTTGACTATACCCTTGAACCCAAACAGTGCGTCGGTCCCGACGGCAAATGGAACGGAGTTCAGCCGGGTATCAGCTGGGAAGGCTGGATGTATTGCGAGGCTGACCTCGGAAAATATACCGGTCCGTTCAGTATTCAACCGGGTATGACCTTCCGACTTATGTATGTTGCATGTACTCAAATGGGTACAAAATCTGCCGGTTCGGTTTATTTTGATAACCTCCAGTTCGTTTATGGCACAAATGTTGATGATATCGACAATCCTATAATCGACTCTATAACAGCTAACGATGCTGTTATCAATGACGGCGATGTTATTAATACAAATACCGTGACATTTGACAGCTATTTCCATGATGTTCAAAACAAATATGCAACAGGCATTGACGCGGGTACAGTTCGTATGTACATCGACGGTATTAACACCGCTGACAACGATGCATATCAATTTGTTGCCGACCCGGACGGTACAAGGGCACACCTTTATGATACATATCTTCTCAACGGCCGTCATTCTATAACGGTTTCTGTCCGCGACGGTTTCGGTAACGAAACATCGGAAACAAGATATTTTACCATTAAAGGCGAAGAGACAGATGTCCCGACAGTATCAGTTGTTCCGAAAGAAGAAACAGCAGTTATCGGTAAAACCTTAAGCCTTGAAATCAAAGCATCCGATGCTTCGGCTGTTACTCAGAGCATGACCGGTATTACCGTAGGCAAACAGTTCAAAAACTACGACGTTTCATTTGCCGACGGCTTTACAGGTACATACAAATACAATAAGCTTACAGATATTATTACCGTCGAAGCAAACGGTAATGCAAAGGACGGAAACGACGTTATCGCAACAGTAACCTTCGATGTTCCCGAAACACTCAACTCAAGCGCTGAATTTAGCTACACCGTAAAAGCGGGCAGCTACACAGTTGACGGTACAACATACACATATTCAACTCCTGCAGCAACTATCCCGGTATCGGCGCTCTATGTTGTAACCGCTGATCCGATTATTGTAGGCAACAGCGGCACTCTTCACGTTGAAACAGCCGACGGAAAGCCTGCTTCGGGTATAACTCTCTATTATGAAGGCAGCACAACGGAGGTTCTTGGTGTAACCGATGAAAACGGCGACCTTGTTACCGATCGATTCAGCTCGCAAATGGGTAACTACATTGTTTACGCAAAAGACAGCGACGGCCTTCTTTCATTCCGACTCACAGTAGGAAGCTATGATGCAATGGGTACAGGTGAAGCTCCGTACGGCATCATGAGCAACGCAACAAAAGATCCTTCTTCAATGCAGAGCATCACATGGATGAGCAATCCAAAAGCTGCCGGCAAACAGACGCTTTCTTACAGAGCGCAGGGTACGCAGGACTGGACGACCGTTAAAGCAAAGAGTAAGACAACAACATTCTCAAAGGGCAGCAATGCAGCAGTTTCTGTAAACGGTGTTGTTCTTGAGGGTCTTGACGCAGGCACAACCTATGAATATACAGTAGGCGGTGAAGAGACACGTTCGGATATTAAGACATTTACGACCACAGTAAACGATGCCGACGTATCATTCTTTGTTCTCGGCGACGTTCAGGCTGAAGACCTTACTAATATCAATGCAATCACAAACATTATCTCAGAGCAAAACTATGACTTCGGTATTCAGACCGGAGACACAGTTGACGATCCGACAAGTTACAAAGGCTGGGTCGATGCAACAGACTTTTTAGGCGAAGGCAGACTCGGCGGTGTTGACGTTATCCACGTTCTCGGCAACCATGAATATGCAGGTGATGCAGACGCCGAAAGAGCCAAGTCTTTCTATACGCTTGAAAACTCAAAAGCAGGCGGTTACTATTCGGTAACATACGGCAATGTTTATGTTGCGGTTATCAACTATTCAGGTTCGGTTTCCCAGTACAGGGCAGCTCTTGACTGGATGGTCAAAGATGCAAAAGCATCAGATGCACAGTGGAAAGTTCTTTCAATCCATCAGCCGGCTTACTTCACAAATATAACAGGCGGTAACAACGATGTCCATGCTCTTGTTCCGGCCGCCGTTGAAGAAGCGGGAATTGATGTTGTCTTCTCAGGACATGACCATGCTTACGCAAGAACAAAGCCGATGATTGGCGGAGAAGTAAATGAAGACGGCGTTGTATACTTTATCGCAGGATCTTCGGGCGAAAAGAGTTATACGGCAACAAATACTCCGGAATTTAACTTTGACATAGCTACAAATGACTATACGAGTATTTATATGTCAGTAACGGCAAACAAGGAAGAATTCAGCGTTAACACGTATGACATAAGCGTTAACGGGGACGGAAGTGTAAATACTGTTCTTTATGACTCATACACTATTGATTCACAGTGTAAGAAGAACGGTCACGAATGGTTCCATGATTCAGAAACAGACAATGTCACATGCTCTGTCTGCGGTATGACTGACGAAAATTACACAGGTTTTGCAAAAGACAGCAAAACCGACAAAACAATGTATTATACTCATGGCAACAAGGTTACAGGCTGGATAGTTATCGGCGAAGATGCATATTATTTCGACGAAAACGGTCTTGGAGTAACAGGCAGACAGACAATTGACGGCATTACCTATGAATTTACAGAAGAGGGCAAACAATCGACTCCGGCATTCCACAAAGATTCAGACGGTGAAACAAGATGCTATGTTGCAGGCGAGGCTCTTCACGGTTGGCAGTTCATCAACGGTTATTACTATTACTTAACAGCCGACAACGGAAGAATGCTTGCAAATGCAACATACAAAATTACATTCCGTCTCGGCGACACAGGTAAATTTACTTTCGACAGGAACGGCAGACTTACAAGCACAACTGTAATCGTTACAACCAAAGAAGGCGACAAGATGTGCTACTACGGTCCTGAAATTCTTACGGGCTGGCAGTCAGTTGACGGAACAACCTATTACTTCGATGTTAATTCGGGTGTTATGGTAACCGGCGAAGCTGTTATAGACGGAGAAATTTTTGAATTCAGCAATGAAGGTAAATTCCTCCATGAAGGTCCTCACAACTGGAGCGATGACACATGTACAATTTGCAGAATGAATAAAGACGGTTCATTTGCAAATTCGGGATTCTTCGGTTCAATCCTTGACTTCTTCAGAAGCATCATCTTTAAAATCATTGACTTCTTTGCAAATCTCTTTAGATAATTAGACTTTCTTTACCAACTATAAAAAAGAAGTCTGAATAAAAAAGGGGCTGCAATCTTACCGAAAGGCAGGAATGCAGCCTCTTTTGTTATACGCAAATCCTCGTGAAAGGCTAAGGAAGCCCTGATTTAATCAGAGCTTCCTTAAATTCAATAACACATAAAAATTTTTCAGCTTTTTATATATATTTTTATTATGTGGCACTTGACTTGTTGACAGTTTAAACAATTTTTGATAAAATAAACCTATCTACAATAACAATCGGTTATAATTTTTAATTATAACCGCAAAAAGAAAGAGGAGGATTTGTTATGACAGATGCCAGAACCTTAGCGTATATTAACCTTTACGGTATTCTCGGCGCTTTGGAAAACCTTTGTGAACTTGACGAAGAGGCAAGCGCTCTTGCCAATGTCAAGAAACCGATTTCGATCGGAATTGTCGTAAAGGGCGGTCCCAGTGCAACCCTGACCTTCAAAAACGGTCGCTGCAGAATGGAACAGGGCACCGCAAAATGCGATGTGCTTCTTCCGTTCTCATCATGCGAAAAGTTCAACGGTCTTATTGACGGGACTGTAACGCCGATTCCTTTAAAAGGCTTTACCAAAATTGGCTTTTTGCTCAAAAACTTCACAAAAATGACCGACATTCTCACCCGTTATCTCAGACCCGATCCGAAGGATCTTGAAGATGAAGTGTTCTTTGAAAAGAGTACAAAAATCATGTTTTATCTCATTGCGGTTGCTCTTTCTCAAATTGGCAACAACGATGATATCGGAATGTTCAGCGCAAGCAACATTTCAGACGGTATTATCGAAATGAGCATCAAGGGAAGCGTTGCCGCAACAATCAGAGTAAAAGACGGTCACATGGTAACAATCAAGCAGAAGCCCGAATCATTCCGTGCAAAAATGGAATTCGATTCAATCAGGCTTGCAAGAGACCTCTTCGACGGCAAGGTCAATGCAGTTGCCTGCATCGGTGAAGGTACAGTTACAATGTACGGTCTTGTAAGTATGCTCGACAATGTTAACCGTATTCTCGACAGAGTCGGACTTTATTTAGCATAAGGAGGAAGAAAAATGAGTTTTCCGATTTATAAACACGACAAAAGCAGAGAGTTGTTCCAAAGAGCAACAAAGGTTGTTCCTTCAGGTATCTACGGACATCTCGGTCCCGCAGAAGGTCAGTTCATTCCAGTAACAAGCTGGCCGCTTTTCGCTGAAAAAGCAAAAGGTTCCTACATCTGGGACGTTGATTCAAACAAATACATAGACTATATGTGCGCTTACGGTCCGAATGTTCTCGGCTATAACGATGAAGATGTTGACGCCGCCGCAAAAAAACAGCTTGAACTCGGCAAAACTGCGTGCAGTAAAATTGCCGCAGCATTTTTGGAAACGGTCGAAAAAGCTG
>CANQLQ010000150.1 GCA_947624755.1 uncultured Clostridia bacterium
TTTTTATCTTAGTCTGTGATAGACTTCTTTTCGCGGGGTTCATTTGACGTTAAATATAAATTTGTCCCGCGTAATTCCTGCGGGCGATGCCCGTGGGCGACCACACGGGGTCGCCCCTACGCGATTTATTAAAAAATTAGTTTGCGAAAGCCATGAGTATTTGACAAAGTATTACGAAATATTTGCAAGCAAGATAAGTATTAATGAAGCGCCGATTTAATCAGCGCTTCCTTAGTATATTTACCTTTAATTCGGCTGTTTAGCCGCACCTTCACATAAAATCAGGACTTGAAAAATGCTTCACAAGCTTTAAATGTGCTGTACACGTCCGCTTTTGCAACAACTTCAAACGGAGCGTGCATTGAAAGAACAGGTACGCCGAGGTCAACAACATCAATGTTGAGGTTTGCAAGAAACATTGCAACCGTTCCTCCGCCGCCTTCGTCAACCTTGCCAAGTTCGCCTATCTGCCAGCAGACTTTTGCTTCATCAAGTATCGCACGAACCTTGCCTACAAATTCAGCGCTTGCGTCAGATGTGCCGGATTTACCCCTTGCCCCGGTATATTTTGTCACAACAACGCCGTGATTGAGGAAAGCGGCATTGAGCTTGTCATGAACTGACGGGTAATTAGGGTCAAAGCCTGCATTTACGTCAGCCGAAAGGCATTGTGATTTGCTAAGAGCATGGCGGCCTTTGATACCTTCGCTTTCAGCAAGGTCGGCAATGAAATATTTAAGGAATGCCGAATTAAGACCGGTGTTTCCGTCCGAACCGATTTCTTCCTTATCCGCAAGCACCATAATGGCAGTATGTTCGGGAACGTCAAGACTGAAAAGTCCCTCAATACCCGGATATGCGCAAACCCTGTCGTCGTGACCGTAAGCTCCGATAAGACTGCGGTCAAAGCCGATATCTCTCGCTTTGAAAGCCGGAACAAGTTCAAGCTCTGCCGAAACAAAATCAGCTTCGGTAATACCATACTTTTCATTGAGAAGTTTTAAAATATTAAGCTTTACAAGCTCACTGCCGCTGTCATCTTTAAAAGGACGGCTTCCTATGAGAATATTAAGCTCTTCACCTTTAATACCTTCGGCGAGAGTACGTTTGCTTTGTTCCTTTGCAAGGTGCGGAAGAAGGTCGGTAATTACAAACTGCGGTTCGTCCTCTTTTTCACCGAGATTTACATTTACAACGCTTCCGTCTTTCTTTATAAATACGCCGTGAAGCGAAAGAGGAATAGCGGACCACTGGTATTTACGAAGTCCTCCGTAGTAGTGGGTTTTGAAATATGCCATTTCACTGTCTTCATAAAGCGGTGTGGGTTTAAGGTCAAGACGAGGGGAGTCAATGTGTGAAGCGACAATCTTTGCCCCTTCGCTCATACCCTTTTTGCCGATAACCGCAAGAATAACAGCTTTTGAACGGTTGTTGTAATAAATTTTGTCCCCTTGGCAATATTTTTTTGCCGGGTCAAATTCTTCAAAGCCGTTTGCCTTTGCCTTTTCAATTATATAGGCATTACATTCTCTTTCGGTTTTTGCGGCATTCAAAAAATTCATATAGCCTTTGCAAAACTCATCGGCTTTTCCCGTTTCATCACCGTACACTTCGTCAAAATGTTCTTTTTTTAAGCAAAGCTCCTCTTTGAGAAGCTCTGCTTTGCTTTTTTCTTCACTCATAAATAGTCCTCCCGGTTTATAATTTATATAACCTGTTATATATATTTTCGGTCTTTACGACCTTTTTCACATATGAATCCGTTGAAGCAAACGGAATTTTTTCAAGATGTATGCCGTCAGATGAATACTCTTTGTTTTTTAGCCATTTCGATACATTTCCGAGTCCGGCATGATAAGCCGCAACAACAGTTTCCTTGTCGCCAAACATTTTAAAAAGAATATTATACAGCATACAGCCGTATTTTATTGACGTTTCGGGATCAAACAGTTTATCTTCATCAAGAACTTCCTTTGTCTTTGACTGAAGCCAGCGGAAAGTTTCGGGAAGAATCTGCATAAGTCCTTTTGCGTCGGCGGACGAAACAGCATTCGGATCAAAGTTGCTTTCATTTTTTATTACGGCATAAACAAAAGATTTTTCAAGATTATATTTCTCAGTATAGAATTTGACAAACTTCTCGTATCTAAGCGGATATAATGTTTTGGACAGTGAAAGAAAGCCGTAATATGAAACAAAGACAACGGCGGCCGCAAGAAAAAGCGCTAAAAATGATTTTGCTGTTTTCTTATATTTCATTTATCAATCCACCTTTTCAAGCTCTTTTGAAAGTTCATACGGCGTGAAGTTTCTTATTATTATATCTGCTTTTTGCAAATAATATTCATCTTCTTTTTGTGCATTTATTCTTGTCATTGCCTGCTCAACTGAAATTTTATCTCTTTTAAGTATTCTTTCAAGCCTTATTTCAAGCGGCGCATGTACAACAATTATTTTTTCGCACAATGATTTTGAAGGACTTTCAAGAAGGGCGGCGGCGTCGATAACGCACTTTTCAAAGCCTTCTTCCCCGCCTCTTTCAATCTCTTTGCAAAAAATTTCATTAATTGCGCTGTGGGTGATTCGATTTAGCTTATCTGTATTTTCATGTGACGAAAAAGCTCTTTGGGCAAGTTTTCCTCTGTCAAGCGACCCATCGGGAAGAATTATATCACTTCCGAAAGATTTTGCAAGAGTTTTTAGCACAGGCGAACCTTTTTGTGTTACCTTTCTTGCCGCCTTATCACCGTCAATAACAAAAAAGCCCTTTTCCAAAAGCATTGCGGCAACCGTGCTTTTGCCCGCCCCCGTTTTTCCGGTAAGACCGTAAACAATCATAGCTTACACCTCAATAATATTAAAAGCGGCGGCTCTTACAAGGCGGTTAAAAACGGCAAGTCCCATTCCGCTCATTTCCGGAAAACGCGCATAAACAGTCTTTGCTCCAACCTCGTCAACCTCTCGTAAGGCTTCAAAAATTCGGGTTGCCTGAGAATAAGAATCATTTTCTTTTCCGTAGGTTATTGTCTTAAAACCGTTCAATTTGTCCGCGTCCTCTTCAAAGCAAAGAACTGCTGTGCTTTCGTCGGAATTTTCGCTTACAAATTTTTTATAGCTTTCAAACTCGCCTTTTACAATAACGACCTTAGCCTTCGGTGAATAATGTTTATATTTCATTCCCGGAGAAGAGGGAACAGCATCTTTGGCAAGTTTATCATAAACCGCACTGTCAATTTCAATCTCACCGAGTACGCTTTCAAGCATTTCGGGTGTAATTGCTCCGGGGCGAAGAAGCCTTGGTACAGGGGCTGCAAGAGTAATTACCGTTGATTCAACGCCGACTTCGCAGTCACCTGCGTCAACTATCATTTCGATTTTCCCGTCAAGGTCAGAAAGAACATACTTCGCATTCGTAGGGCTTGGTCTGCCCGAAGTATTGGCCGACGGAGCGGCAAGGGGAACGTCCGCCTTTTCAATTATTGCTCTTGCAATTTCATTTGACGGCATTCTGACTGCCACCGTGTCAAGCTTTCCGCTGACTTCGGCAGGTACGATATCGGACTTCGGAAGAATTATTGTCAGCGGTCCCGGCCAATATTTTACGGCAAGGTTTTTTGCTTTTTCGGGTATCTCTCTTACAAGCGGCTTCCACTGTGACAGATCGCTTATATGAACAATAAGCGGATTGTCAGAAGGTCTGCCTTTTGCCTGATAGATTTTTTTGACCGCCTCGCTGTCAAGCGCATTTGCCGCAAGACCATACACGGTTTCGGTAGGAATTGCGACAAGCCCGCCGTTTTTTAAAATTGCGCCCGCTTCTTCAAGATTTTTATCATCGGGCGAAGTTACTTTTATAAGTTTTGTTTTCATTATATACATTATATAAAAGATTTTCCTTTTTTTAAATCATCAGTTTTCGCTTTTCTGAAGCTTTTCGGCGGTGTCAGCCGTGATGAGTGCGTCGATCACCTCGTCCATATCACCGTTTATAAACTGTTCAAGCTTATATATAGTAAGGCCGATTCTGTGGTCGGAAACTCTGCATTGAGGAAAGTTATAGGTTCTTATCTTTTCACTTCTGTCTCCTGAGCCTACCATAGACTTTCTTTCATCGGCAAGCTGACTGCTCTGCTTTTCTCTTTCGGCCTCGTAAAGTCTTGTCCTGAGAACCCTCATCGCCTTATCTTTGTTTTTGTACTGGCTTCTTTCGTCCTGACATTCAACAACGACTCCCGTAGGCAAATGGGTAATACGAATTGCCGAATCTGTTTTGTTGATATGCTGACCGCCTGCACCGCTTGAGCGGAAAGTATCAATCTGCAAATCCTTGGGATTGATTTCAATGTCAACCTCTTCGGCTTCGGGCAAAACCGCAACAGTTGCGGCGGACGTATGGATCCTGCCCTGCGATTCCGTTTCGGGAACTCTCTGAACCCGGTGAACCCCGCTTTCAAATTTAAGACGGGAATATGCGCCCTCGCCTATAACCATAAAGCTTATTTCCTTAAAGCCGCCGAGCTCAGTCTCGTTAGCATACATCACTTCGGTTTTCCAGCCCTTCTTTTCGCTGTACATACTGTACATTCTGAAAAGAACCGCGGCAAAAAGAGCAGACTCCTCTCCTCCCGTTCCGCCACGAATTTCAACGATAACATTTTTGTCATCGTTCGGGTCTTTGGGCAGAAGAAGAATTTTAAGTTCGTCCGAAAGGCGCTGTTCATCTTTTCTTGCTAAATCGAGTTCTTCGAGCACCATTTCACGCATCTCTTTGTCAAGGCCGCCTTCGTAAAGCATCTCTTTCGCTTCTTCAATACTTTTTTTTGCCGCCTTATATTCACGGTATTTAAGCACTATCGGCTCAAGATTTTTATGTTCTTTTATAAGGGCGGTATATTTTTCAATATCGTTTATGACGTTTGTGTCGAAAAGCATTTCGCTTACTTCTTCAAACCGCTTTTCAACACTGCTGAGTCTGTCAAGCATTATCTTCGCCCTGCCCTTTCATAATTTTCTTTATATTTTTTTCCGCTTTTGCTCTTGACACCATAACTTCGTGTCCGCATTTTCTGCAGCGGATTTTAAAATCCATACCGACACGCAAAACATCAAATTCATTGTTTCCGCACGGATGATTTTTTTTCATAACAACAATGTCTCCTACTGCAACATTCATAACCGTTCTTCTGTCCGGAACCGAATTATTCCGGAAAATCCTTTCAGTATTCAATCTTAGGAAACTCTGATTAGTTAAATATTTCCTTAAAATTTCACAAGAAATTTTTACCTATTTATATATTATATCAAATCGGTCAAAAAATATCAATCCTTCTGATATTACTTGATAAATAAAGTAACCGCTGTCTAACCCGAAGTCAAAAAACAAGGATAAGAATTTCGCCGCTGTGCAATAATTATCTTAATACTAAGTAATAATAGTTGCACTGACGTTCTGATAAAAATTTAGGGAATCACTGATTAAATCACGCATAAGGCTTAATACTCATCTTGCTTGCAAATTTTCCGTAATACTTTGCCA
>CANQLQ010000151.1 GCA_947624755.1 uncultured Clostridia bacterium
GGAACTTTTCTTTCAAAAGAAAAGTTCGCCGACGGCAGTCAAAGCCGATAATTTGCACAAATTACAACAAAAAAGCTTAAACCAAAAATCAAGAAGATAAAAAACCAACCAATACAAATCGGATTTTATTGTAATTACTACGCAATAAAAATAAGAAACGGGCAACCATTCGGATACCCGTTTCGCTCTTTTGTTTGGCTGTCGTGGCTGATGCGGCCACACAGAGCCGCATCTACGCGATTGATAAAAAATTTAAATTTAAAACAGCCTCATTTTCTAAGGAATCACTGATTAATACAAGTTACCCTGCTTGACGGTAAATTATTCCGTCATTTTGCCCAAAAATTCTCGTTAATACACAAAGTATTGCCTCAAATTTTTGAACAAACTGACGAAAAATTTCCTCGCCAAATCAGGGCACCCTGAATTAATCAGCGCTTTCCTAATTCATTTTCTTGAAACGTAGGTTGTGTGAAGAAGACTGTGAGCCTTTGCCTTGCCCGGATTTTCAAAATATTCATCATAAAGCATTTTGATAGTTGGGTTTTCGTGGGATTTTCTAAGCTCATTTTCCTTGTCTGAGGTGTAAAGAACAGAAGCTCTTTTTGCCTTGAGTTCGCTGTAGTTGCGAACGCTGTCGCTTTGAACAGGCTGACCGCCGCCGTTTACACAGCCGCCGGGACAAGCCATTACCTCAACAAAGAGATACTTCTTCTCGCCGCTTTTTATCATATCAATAACTTTTCTCGCATTGCCGAGACCGCTGCAAACGGCAACATCAATTTCGTTTCCGGCAATTTTATAGGTTGCTTCTTTGATGCCTTCGGTTCCGCGAACGTCCATAAATTCAACCTTTTCGTTTGTTCCGTCAAGAATGTTGGCAGCCGTTCTGAGCGCTGCTTCCATAACGCCGCCTGTTGCGCCGAAGATTGCGCCTGCGCCCGTAGCTTCTGAGAACGGATTATCAAATTCGCCGTCGGGAAGGTCTTTGAATGAAATACCTGCACCCTTTATCATTCTTGAAAGCTCGCGGGTAGTTATTGCAACGTCAACGTCCGGTATTTCACGGTTAAACATCTCTTCACGGCTTGTTTCAAACTTCTTTGCCGTGCAGGGAATAACGCTGACAACATAAAGATCCTTCGGATCAATGTTGTTTTTCTGGCAGTAATAGCTTTTTAAAACAGCGCCGAACATCTGCTGCGGTGATTTACAGGTTGAAAGGTTGCCGATAAGCTCCGGATAGTTGTGCTCAACGAATCTTATCCAGCCCGGGCAGCATGAAGTAAACATCGGAAGCGGCTGATTTGACTTAATGCGTTCAATAAGCTCGTTTGCTTCTTCTACGATTGTAAGGTCGGCGGTGAGATTCATATTGAAAACCTCGGTGTCGCCGAGCATCTTAATAGCCGTTACCATTTTGCCTTCCACATTTGTGCCGACGGGCATACCGAAGCATTCACCGAGAGTTGCGGCAATTGAGGGAGCGGTAAAGAAAACAACTCTTTTTGACGGGTCGGAAATTGCTTTCCAAACATCGTCAATATTTGAGTGTTCATAAATTGCACCGACAGGACAAGAGACGATGCACTGACCGCAGCCGACACATGATGTTGCGCCAAGGCCGATATCAAACGGACTTCCGACGTGAACGTCAAAGCCTCGGCGGATCTGACCGATTGCGCCCACCGTTTGAACCTTATTGCAGGTTGAAACGCAGCGAAGGCAGTTTATGCACTTGTTGTTGTCACGAACAACGCACGGGGTTGAGTCGTCAATTTCATAAATAGGTTCATCACCCTTGAAACGATCTTCATCAATGCCATAGTCATAGGAAAGCTTTTGCAGCTCGCAGTTGTTTCCGCGGACACATGAAAGGCATTTTTTGTGGTGGGTAGAAAGAATGAGTTCAATTGTGGTTTTTCTTGAAGCACGAACAGTCGGTGTGTTGGTGAGCACTTCCATGCCCTCCTCAACCGGATAAACACATGAGGCGACAAGTCCTCTTCTGCCTTTCAATTCAACAACACAGACACGGCAGGAACCGATGCAATTGATGTCTCTGAGATAGCAAAGAGAAGGAATTTCAATGTTTGCTTTTTTTGCCGCCTGAAGAATTGTTGTTCCTTCCGGCACACAGACAGGAATGTTGTTTATTTTAAGATTAATCATTTTTTTCACTATTGTTTACCTCTCATTCCTTGATTATTGCACCGAACTTGCAATTATTCATGCACAGACCGCATTTGATGCACTTTTCGTGGTCAATAGTATGAGCCTGTTTGATTGTGCCGCTGATCGCGCCGACAGGGCAGTTTCTTGCACAAAGAGTACAGCCCTTGCATTTTGCGGCGTCAACGGTATACTTGACAAGATCTTTACATTTCTTTGCACGGCAGGTCTTTTCCTGAATATGTTCAAGATATTCTTCGCGGAAGTATTTCAAAGTTGAAACGACAGGATTTGAAGCTGTCTGACCGAGAGCGCAAAGGCAGGAAACCTTCATATGAGAAGCAAGCTCTTCAATTTTTACAAGGTCTTGCATTTCACCCTTGCCGGCCGTTATTTTGTCAAGAAGCTGAAGAAGCCGTCTTGTACCGATACGGCACGGTGAACACTTGCCGCAGGATTCGTCGCAAGTGAATTCAAGATAGAATTTTGCGATATCGACCATGCAGGTGTCCTCGTCCATAATGATAAGACCGCCCGAGCCCATCATTGAGCCGATTTCGGAAAGACTTTCATAGTCTATGGGAATATCAATATGGCAAGCCGGAATACAACCGCCCGAAGGACCGCCTGTCTGCGCAGCTTTAAACTTTTTGCCGCCGGGAATACCGCCGCCTATTTCGTCGATAATTTCTCGAAGCGTTGTTCCCATTGGAACTTCAACAAGACCTACGTTTGTGATTTTGCCGCCGAGTGCGAAAACTTTTGTTCCCTTTGATGTTGCTGTACCGATTGAGGAATACCATTCCGGACCGTTGAGAATAATCTGAGCAATGTTTGCGTAGGTTTCGACGTTGTTAAGAACCGTCGGTTTGCCGAAAAGACCTTTTACTGCCGGGAAAGGCGGTCTGGGTCTTGGCTCGCCGCGTTTGCCCTCGATTGAAGTCATAAGCGCTGTTTCTTCGCCGCAGACAAAAGCTCCCGCACCGAGACGGATCTCAACATCAAAACTAAAGTCTGTGCCGAAAATATTTTTACCGAGAAGTCCGTATTCTCTTGCTTGGCCGATTGCAATTTTAAGACGTTCGACTGCTATAGGATATTCGGCACGAACATAGACATAGCCCTGGTTAGAGCCGATAGTGTAAGCGGCAATTGCCATAGCTTCAAGAAGGGCATGGGGATCGCCTTCAAGAATCGATCTGTCCATAAATGCGCCCGGGTCGCCTTCGTCGGCGTTGCAGCAGACATATTTAACGTCGCCTGCCGAAGCTTTTGCAAATGCCCATTTTCTGCCTGTCGGGAACCCTGCGCCGCCGCGTCCGCGAAGACCGGAGGCGAGCATAACGTCAATTACTTCGTCCTGACTCATTGAAGTCAAAACCTTGTAAAGAGCCTTGTAACCGTCAAGGGCAATATATTCTTCAATGTTTTCGGGATTGATAACGCCGCAGTTTTTAAGGGCAATTCTCATCTGCTTTTTGTAAAACATTGTTTCTGAAAGAGGAATAATGCTTCCGTCCTCGTGAACAGTTTCGGGATAGAGAAGATCTTTGCAGATTTTGTCTTCGATTATATGCTCGTCAATTATACGTTTTGCGCCTTCGGGAGTTGTCTGACTGTAAAAAGCACCCTCAGGGTAAACGATTACGACCGGACCGAGAGCGCAAAGACCGAAGCAGCCCGTTTTTACAACAAGAACATCGGTTAAGCCTTTTTTCTCAATTTCCTCTTCAAGGGCGGCAATAACCTTTTTGCTGCCTGAAGATGTGCAGCCTGTTCCGCCGCAGACAAGTATCTGTTTGCGGTATCCGCTGTGGGCAGACATTTCTTCGCCTTTTTCGGCAATAAGCTTTCTGACCATTACAAGCTCTTTGTTCTTGGCTTGAATTTCATTGAGTTTTTTCAGTGTCATATTCATTTTTAACCCTCCCTTTGAGCATACTGTCTTATGATCTCAACGGCGCTTTCGGGAGTACATTTTCCGTAAACCTCACCGTCAACCGTCATAACGGGAGCAAGACCGCACGCACCGAGACAGCGGCACGCTTCAATAGAAAACATACCGTCGGCGGTACATTCGCCGCTTTTAATTCCGAGTTCATCTTCGATTGCGGCAAGAATTTTATCGGCTCCCTTAACATAGCAGGCAGTACCGAGACAAACGCTGATAATGTGTTCGCCTTTGGGTGAGAGCGAAAACTGAGAATAGAAGGTTGCCACGCCGTAAACTTCGCTCAAGTGAACGCCCATTCCTTCAGCTATCATTTGCTGAACTTCAATCGGAAGATAGCCATAAATCGACTGAGCTTCCTGAAGAACAGGCATAAGACCGCCGGGCTGGTTTTTGTGGTTCTCAATAACTTTCAAAAGCTCACGTTTTTGTTTAGGCGTACCTTTGAAAGTTGAAACTTGTTCTTTTTCCATCTTATTCCTCCAAAAAATCGGATTTATCGGAATTTCAAATTCCGCATTGCATTATATCACAACTTGTGTTAAAATAGGTTGACAAAAGCAGAAAACTGTAAACTCAAATCGAATTTTATTTTGGAAAATCAGTATAAAATATGAAACAGAATAATACTTTAACAAAAACAAAGAAGGCTTTGTTCAGCCTTATGGAAAAAAAGAGCTTTGATGAAATTACCGTTACCGATATAGTAAAAGAAAGCGGTCTTTCAAGGCAGAATTTTTATAAAAATTTTGAAGACAGGCAGGAGCTTATAAATGAAATTTTTGTTTCCGACATATGCTCGGCTATTTCCGGTTCGGTCCTGTTCGATGCGGAAACAGCGCTTCAAAAAATTTTTTTCCGTTTTAAAGAAAACAAGGTTTTTTATCTTGGCTTGCTAAGGTCGTCTATGAGCCGGTATCTTTATCGGATGCTTTGTGACTACGCTTTGCATATATGCAAAATTTTTGCGAAATATACCTTTTTTTCGGTTTTGGACACAAAACAGAAAAACCTTTTGGAATTTTATATATCGGGTGCGGTTATCCATGTTTTTCGTTTTCTTTCGGATAAAGAGAATATAACGGTTGCAGAAGCTGTTGAACAGCTTATAAGATTTATGCCGCAGGAGCTTAAAAAATTTATTTTGATTGATAATCTGACAAATGAATTTGTAATTTACAATATACGAAAGTTCAAAGAAAACTGGGTTTATGAAGATTAAAGAAGTTTATATTAAGGAATTCTGATTAAATCTAAGCACGCATAGGCACGGTGGGCATCGCCCACAGGAGTTACGCGGGTTGGATTTATGTAAGCCTTTACCACTTGCCCCACGGCACAGCTTAGTGCTGAATTTATTTTCGTAATTTTTCGTTTGAGCAATTTTGCCTC
>CANQLQ010000152.1 GCA_947624755.1 uncultured Clostridia bacterium
CCCGCGTAATTCCTGCGGGCGATGCCCGCCGCGTAATTGCCGCACGCCATGCGTGCTTAGATTTAATCAGAGCTTCCCTAACAATTTATAAAATTACAAGGAGTACCCACATGACAGGAAAAGAACGTGCCGCTTTAAGAGCACAGGCAAATTCACTCGAGGCGCTTTTTCAGATAGGCAAAGGCGGACTCAGCGACGCCTTTATAAAACAAACCGATGATGCGCTCAAGGCAAGAGAGCTTATCAAAATAAAAGTTCTTCTTGAATCGTCACCGGTAACGCCCAGAGAGGTTGCCGACGAAATTGCAAAAGCAACAGGCGCCGAGGTCATTCAGGTTATCGGCGGCGTTATCGTGCTTTACAGAGAAAGCCCCGAGCTTAAAGAAAAGCAGGCTCAAAAAGAAAAAAATAAAAAAATGGCGCTCAAAAAAGCCAAAGAGAAATTCTATGCCGAAAGAAAAGCCGAAAATAAAAAGCGTTTCTATACCGGCGCAAGGAAAACAAAATGAGAAGAATAGGAATCTTCGGCGGCACATTTAATCCGCCGCACCTTGCCCATAAAAGATTCGCGAGCGAGATGGCGGAAAAAGCCGGGCTTAGTGAAATGCTTATTATACCGACTTTCGTTCCGCCCCACAAAAACGCAAAAGACCTTGCAAGCGCAGACGACCGCCTTGAAATGTGCAAGAGAACTTTTTTTGAAGAGCGGTTCACCGTAAGCGACATTGAAATTTGCCGAAAAGGCAAAAGCTATACTTTTGATACCCTTTGCCGGCTTAAAGAAATTTACAAAAACAGCAGTTTTTTTCTTGTTATCGGTTCGGATATGCTTTTGTCGTTTCATAAGTGGTATCGTTATGACGATATTCTGAAAATGGCAACTCTATGCGCCGTTTCAAGACAGGACGCAGAAAGTGCGCAAGACCTTATGGAATATGCGAAAAATATTCTTGGGCTTGACGCTTTAAAAGATGAAATAATAATTTCAGAAACGAAGCCGTTTGAACTTTCTTCAACCGAAATCAGAAACAGACTTAAAAACGGCGGGGACGTAAGCGGTCTTATCGAAGAAAACACACTTTTATATATCAAAGAAAAAGGACTTTACAATGAAATATATTGACAGCGCCGATGAATTTAAAGAACTTCTTTCGCAAAGACTAAAACCCGAAAGATATGTTCATTCTCTGAATGTTGCCGACAGCGCGGTTTATCTTGCCGAAAAATATGGCGCTGACAAGGAAAAAGCATATATTGCCGGTCTTCTTCACGATGTTACAAAAAATGAAAATGAAGAAGTACAGTTGCAAATGATGAAAAATGATGATATAATCTTAAGTCGAACCGAATTTTTTAACCGTAAATTGTGGCACGCTATGTCGGGTGAAGTTTATGCAAGAACCGTTCTTGGCATAAAAGACAGAGAAATCCTCGGCGCAATAAGATACCACACGACCGGCAAAGCGGGAATGACCTTGCTTGAAAAGGTTATATATATTGCAGATTTTATTTCAGCCGAGCGTGATTACCCGGACGCCGATGTAATGCGTCAAAAGGCTGAAATCAGCCTTGAAGAAGCGGCGATTTTTTCGCTTAAGTATTCACTCAGAACCCTTAGCGAAAACGAAAGACTCGTGCATACCGACAGCGTAGAATTTTATAACGAACTTATCGTTGATAAATATTTTCTGACACAAGATAAGGAAGGACTTGATTAAATGACAGAACTTGAACTTACAAAGAAAATAATCGGTATTCTTGACGAAAAGAAAGCCATGGATTTAAAGGCTATTCACATAACGGAATATTCAATCGTTGCGGATTATTTTATTATTGCAACCGGTACGTCAAATACCCATGTCAAATCGCTTGCCGAAGAGGTTGAATATGAGCTTAGCCGGCTCGGCATTGAACCGAGCCACATCGAAGGCAGGGCAACAGGCTGGATCCTTCTTGACTACGGTTCTGTTGTTGTTCATATTTTTTCTCCCGAAAGCCGAGAGTATTATAACCTTGAACGTCTTTGGTCGGACGCGCAGACTCTTGACATTTCGGATATTGTGGAAAAAGAAGTTTAATATTATATAAACGAATATATTATATAAATGAATCGGAGTGATAAATTTGTATTACGATTTTAAAAAAACTGAAAAGAAGTGGCAGGACAAATGGGAAGAAAGCGGAATTTTTAAAGCTGACGACAATGCGAAGGATAAGAAAAAATTCTATGCTCTTGTCGAATTTCCCTATCCGAGCGGAGCGGGTATGCATGTAGGTCACATCAAGGCATATTCGGGTCTTGAAATAGTTTCAAGAAAAAGAAGAATGGAAGGATATAATGTCCTTTTTCCAATCGGCTTTGACGCATACGGCCTGCCGACGGAAAACTATGCAATAAAAACCGGACTTCATCCGAGAATCGTTACCGACAACAATATCAAAAAGTTTACTTCACAGCTTAAAAGAGTCGGCTTCTCGTTTGACTGGGACAGAACAATTGACACAACACAGGAGGACTATTACAAGTGGACCCAGTGGATTTTCCTTAAGATGTTTGAAAACGGTCTTGCTTTTAAAGATAAGACTCTTGTAAACTATTGTCCGTCATGCAAGGTCGTTCTTTCAAACGAGGACAGCCAGGGCGGCAGGTGCGACATCTGCCACAGCGAAATTGTTCAAAAGTCAAAGGAAGTATGGTATCTCAGAATCACCGAATATGCCGACAAGCTTCTTGAAGGGCTTGAAGAAGTTGACTTTCTTGCGAATATCAAGCTTCAGCAGAGAAACTGGATAGGCAAATCAACCGGTGCGTTTGTAAACTTTGAAGTAAAGGATACTTGCGAAAAGCTTAAAATTTATACCACAAGACCCGATACACTTTTCGGTGTAACCTTTATGGTTATGGCGCCGGAACACCCGATGCTTGAAAAGTACAGGGATATGCTCAAAAATACCGATGAAATTGACGCATACAAAGCGCTGTGCGCAAAGAAAACAGAGTTTGAAAGAACTCAACTTGTAAAAGATAAAACCGGAGTAAAGCTTGACGGACTTTCAGCTATCAATCCCGTAAACGGAAAAGAAATTCCTATATATATTTCCGACTATGTAATGATGGGCTACGGAACGGGAGCAATTATGGCTGTTCCCGCACACGACCAGAGAGACTATGAATTTGCACAGAAATTCGGTATTGATATAATTGAGGTTATCAAAGGCGGCGACATTTCAAAAGAGGCTTATACAGGCGACGGCGAAATGGTCAATTCCGATTTCCTCAACGGCTTTGACAACAAAAAAGCGTCAATTGAAAGAATGCTTGAATTTCTTACCGAAAAAGGTATCGGAGAAAAGGGCGTTCAGTATAAGATGAAAGACTGGGCATTCAACCGTCAGCGTTATTGGGGTGAACCGATACCGATTGTTTACTGCGAAAAATGCGGTATGGTTCCCGTTCCGTATGACGAGCTTCCGCTTAAGCTTCCGGAGGTTCAGGACTTTAAGCCCGGCACAGACGGTGAAAGTCCGCTTGCGAAAATTGATTCTTTTGTAAATTGTACCTGCCCGAAATGCGGCGGCAAAGCAAAAAGAGAAACCGATACAATGCCTCAATGGGCAGGCTCGTCATGGTATTTCCTTCGCTACATAGATCCGCGCAACGACAAAGTACTTGCCGACAGAGAAAAGCTTGATTACTGGATGCCTGTTGACTGGTACAACGGCGGTATGGAACACGTTACAAGACACGTTATCTATTCTCGTTTCTGGCATAAATTCCTTTATGATATCGGCGTTGTTCCCTGCAAAGAGCCGTATGCAAAAAGAACCGCACAAGGTCTTATTCTCGGACCTGACGGCGAAAAGATGAGCAAATCCAAAGGCAACGTAATTGACCCCAACGAGGTTGTTGACGTTTACGGCGCAGACGTGCTTCGTACCTATGTTCTCTTCATGGGAGACTATGAAAAGGCCGCCCCGTGGTCGGAAAACAGCGTTAAGGGTTGTAAGAGACTTATTGACAGAGTTTGGAACCTTCAGGAAATTGTTACGGACGGCGATGATTATTCAAAAGAACTTGAAAGCGCTTTTCACAAGACAATTAAAAAGGTTACCGATGATATTGAAAATCTCAAATTCAACACAGCGATCGCTTCTATGATGACCCTTATCAATCAAATTTATGAAAAAGGCTCAATCACAAGAAAAGAGATAAAGACCTTTATTACGCTTCTTAATCCATTCGCTCCTCACGTTACTGAAGAATTGAATGAAGTTCTCGGCTTTGAAGGAATGCTCGGCGCAGGCGAGTGGCCTACATATGACGAGTCAAAATGTGTCGATGATGAAATTGAAATTGCCGTTCAGATATGCGGAAAGCTTAAATCAAGAGTAAAGATTGCAAGTGACTCTGACGACAAGACTGCAATTGAAAAGGCAAAAGAAGACGAAGCTGTAAAGGCCGCTATCGAAGGCAAAACAATTGTCAAGGAAATTTATGTAAAGGGAAGACTTGTTAACATTGTTGCAAAATAAGTTAAACAAGCATATTTTCCGTTCCTTTTCCTTTGACGGTGTAATTCGCCGACGGAACCTGAAATGACAGACATATACGCCTTATTAAATTAAATAAAATTTATTATATAATTTTATTGCCGGAATGCAACATTGTTTTATATATATCTTGATTATAAGGCAAATTGGCTCTTGACAAAGATAAATTTTTGCTGTATAATAAACTGCGAATCCAATTTGGAAATATACCCCTGCTATCAGGCGGAGGGAGGGAATTATAGATGAGTCAGGTAAAAGTCAAAGAAAACGAATCTCTTGACAGCGCTCTCAGACGTTTTAAGAGACAGACTTCCCGTGACGGTATTATCCAGGAAGTCAGAAAAAGAGAACACTATGAAAAGCCTTCTGTTGCAAGAAAGAAAAAGTCTGAAGCTGCTCGCAAACGCAAATTCAAATAATTATTAACTCAAAAGCAGGCTTTATCGGCCTGCTTTTTTTCATAAAATTTATCCGGAAATGGTCCTTTTTAAAGAAACAAATTCGGTTTTTGCTTTACTTAAGGAATCTCTGATTAAATTAAATATATAGCAAACCGGGCAAAATATATATAATTTACAAGCGCCGTTCTACGGGCGGAAAAAATACATATCACAATGCCTCCATTTAGGGGGTGTCTGATAGTTTCTAAACAGGTGATTACTATGTCAATAAACAATCTGAAAAATTTTATCAAACCAAATGCCGATGCCGCACTCATAATAAGCGAAGAAAATGTACGCTATTTTACCGGCTTTACGTCAAGCAACGGTTATTTGCTTGTGACGGGAAGTACTGCGGTTTTTCTTACCGACAGCCGATATATTGAAGCTGCTAAAAATAATATTACTTCCTGTGACGAGGTCTGCGAATTTAAGTCGGTTGAAATGACTCTTGCCCCCCTTGTTTCAAACT
>CANQLQ010000153.1 GCA_947624755.1 uncultured Clostridia bacterium
TACTCCGTGTAATTCCTGCGGACGATGTCCGCCGTTCAAAGCGGGTCGCTTCGCCTATAGACCGGTTTGTGCTTTATCTCCCTGTGGTGAGTTTGTTTCTTTTTATCTTATTTGCGACATAAAGGGAAAATGCGGTCTGTGCCTCAGGATAAGGCTTGTTTGTGTAGATTGGTTCTTTTCTAAAATTAAAATTATTTTGGGGCTGTCGCTCTTCGTTTTACCGATTTGCGACAGCCCCAAACGCGTTTAATCAGAGAATCCTTAAGATTTTTTTAAGCGTTGCCCTTGACCGTTTTACCTGCCAAGGGCAGTTTGAAAATAGATGGCAGAGCAGAAAAACTCTTACTTAAAATTTGACGATAAGTAAAAGCTTACGAATTTCAGCCTATTAACATAAGGCTCTGTATAATAGCGTCAAACAATGCCTTTATCTTTGTAATCAGGTTGTTAATCCAATTGATGATTTTGGAGAAGAAATCAGGTAATTTACTGTCGCCGCCGGGAAGTTCGACCTGCGTATTGTCAACAGCTTCAACTGTGATCGGGTGATCCGGCATGATAAATCTAATTCTCAAATTCTGAGCAGTTTCGGTGTAATTGAAATCTTTAATTTCTTTTCCGTTCTCGTCATAGAATTTCCATCCGCCGAATTTATCGTTTGTGATTGCAGCGTCAACCATGACTTCTTCGCCATAATATGCCGATCTTGATTCAAAATGAACATTTTTACCGGTTACAGTCCATTTAAGACTGCCTGTAATATCTTGTTCAATAACATTATTTTCGATAACGATCTTGTCGTTCTCGGCGGGGGTGTACTCGGCTTTGAAAGTATATGTTCCGCTCTTTGCCGGGCGCCAAGCAAATCTTGTAAGATACTTTACGCCGTCCTTTGTCGATTCGATAAGTTCTCCGTTGGCGTAAACCTTGAATGTTCCTAAAGGCTTGTCGGTATAATCCAAACCGTCTATGATCAGTTCATCTTTGTCTATATACCATGAGATTCTAGGTGTAACAGTTTTCTTCACAGCAACAATTTTAAACTGTACCGTAATATTTGTATAGTTGGTATTTTGAGGTTCTAATTGCGCTGTAGCAGTATATTCTCCTTCATTTTCCAAAGTAAAATCAGCCCATTGATTATTTCTCAGTTCAATACCTTCTATATTAATATCACCGATTTTAAATGTGCCGCAGTTGGCTTTTTCGGCTTGAAGCTTACTTCTAAGAGAATTAAGGTTCCATGTTCCCAATGTTAGGGTTATTTCAGGAACATAGGCTTCGCCGTTTTCGTCGATAATAGTGGTGTCGGCTTTTTCAAGATATAATGTAATTTTTTTTGAAAAAGGCAGGGCAAGTTCATCTTGGGGAGTAAAAACAATTTCAATACTATTATTACCGGCTTTTAATTCTTTATCGGGATTGCTTAAGCTAAAATCTCCGGGAACCGTTGCCTCTCCACCTTCAAGCTCTAAATCACCGACTTTTAAACCTTCATGCCACTGAACGGGAGGATCTTTAATAGTGGGATATTGTGTAATTTTTGCATCTCCGGGAATTTCGATATAAACATCAACCATAAGAGGTTCATAACCGGTTTTAGTTACCTTTGCCGGATAAAAACCACTCTCATTAACAAATTTAACTGTGGTCCATTGCCATTTTACATCTACTGTTTCTCCTGAAAGTGTGCATATGACAGGGACTTCGTTTATTTTGGCATCAAGTAAATTACAGCCGACTTTGTCAATATCTGCCGTAACAGTAGTGTCCGGGTCAGCAAGTGCCATCGGTGCGGCTTTGGCGTAAAAACGCATATTTCTAGATTGCGTTACCTCAATTGTGGAATATAAATCTTCATTTTCTGGTATAAATTTTATACTTCCGCGCATGGCAGTAACAGTAGAAGTTGGAGTAAAGTTCGGATCGAGCCACTCGAAATGTCCCGGAATTTCTTCTCCCTCGGCTGAACCGTCGGTTGTTACCTTACCGCCTGAGAGTGTTAAGCAGTCGCCCACTTTTTGCGTAAAATATATTTCTCCCTCAATAGTAGGATAGGTCACAATATTCGTTTCTGACAATGTAATTTGTGCTTCTTCCGCAAATGCAGGTATGAAAGACAATACCATTAGCGACATGACAAGAAAAACAGCACATATATTTTTCAATGCTTTGTTGGATTTACTTAACATAATCAATCTCCTATAAAAAGTCAAGTGGTTTTAACCAACTTGCTGTATTTTTTGTAAATATTGATAACCGAAAACGGTTATGTTTTGAGGGCAAAGCCCTCATATCTTCAACACAGCATAGGGTGCTTGAATTGTCAAGGGCAAAAGCGTAGCGACCCTTGACAAGGAAAACAGTCTATGCTACCGTTGCTTTTTTCATCAGTTCAGGATTAAATGCTTTTTTGTTGTTCAGCATTGCAAATACAATCCTTGCCACCTTTCTTGTTAATGCAATAATTGCCCGTCCCGAACCTTTTGATATTTTCATTGTCTGATAGTCTTTCATCAGCTGCCATTCCGATGTATTCTGCGGTTGTCTGATTATTCCCATTGCTACTTGTACAAATGCCGTTCTCAGTTCCTGCGGTCCTCGTTTCGTTATGTGACCCATCCGAACCGTATCGGCTGAATTATGAACACTTGGAATAATCCCCAAATATGATGAAAACCTTTTGAAATCACCATCAAACCGTTTAATATCATCTATGTATGAAGCTATCGTTGTTGCTCCGACAAAACCGATTCCCGGCATCGTCATAAGCAGACTGACAGTTTCATTTTCTTTTGTCATTTCTCGAATTTGTTCCTCAATCTTCTTGACTTGTGCATAAATATCGTCTAAAATACTTAATGTCACTTCAAGTGACGAGGCAGTGAATTGTGAGAAGTATTGTTCCGCGAGAACATTTATCAGTTCCTGCCTTTTCTTTTTGCTTTGAAATTGAGCTGTCTTTGTCTCAATCCCATAGCCTAAAAGCATTCCATGAATCTGATTTTTGATCTTCACGGTGCTGGAAACCAGTATGCTTCTGGTTTTCAGCATTCTTCTTATCTCTTCACTTGTCTGATCGCAAAGATGTGACTGCGGCAGCATATCCTTTGAAAGGTAAAATGCCAACGTCGCCGCATCGTTTGCGTCTGTTTTCTTGGTGCTCATTGTGATTACCTTAAACTTGCTTGTATTCACAACCAATACGCCGAAGCCCTCTGCTTCCATTTTGTTTTTGAAGTATCTTGCGTTTCCGGTTGCTTCTACTGCAAGTTCAATGCAACATTCGGTTTCGTCTTCTATGGCGTGAAGCTTTTCACAGAAGTCTTTGTATCCCTGACTATCCGTACGGAATACTCCGTTCAAAACCATTTCGCCTGTTTCTTCATTGACTGCGTGTACGGTAAACTGCAGCTTATGCAAATCTACTCCTACACAAATTCGTGGTAATTCTTCTGTCTTTCTCATTGCATTCGGTCTCCCTTTTGTTTTTCAGCAAGACAGCTTCTGTTTGACAATCCGAGCCAATCTCCTATCCGATCTGACATTCCTGCCGACCATTGCATGATTCGATCCTAACTCTTCATTCTCCTTTCCGATCTCGTAGACCATAAATTATGACGAATTAGTATCTACTCTGTCTTTCTGTTATCTCTATGATAACACATCAACTGAGTTCTCGGATTTTCTTACCACTTTCTTTTTATCATGCCTCCTTTTTCTCTAAAAAATTTTTTCAAGTCCGGACTTTCTGTAATATTGTGTATATACTACAAACAAACTAAAGCTTGCCCAAAGTCCAAAAAAAAACAAGCTTTCATTTGTCCGCAAATTTTGCCTTACTGCTATCTCCCCCTTTTTGAATGGACTGTTTATTATAAGGAATCTCTGATTAAATCACACTTAGGTCTTAATACTAATCTTGCTTGCAAATATCCTGTAAAACTTTGCTAAAATACTCGGCAATACACAAAGTATTACCTAAGAAAATCGCTGATTAATACAAGCTGCGCTAATTAATCAGAGCTTGCTTAACAAAATATAATTCATTTTTAGTTTTATATAATACACATCATGCATACTAAAAATTTCCTATGTATGTCATTATATACGCAAATATTTAGTAAGTCAAGCGATTTTCACCAAAATATTAGTATAATTTTAAAAAATAGAAAGGTATTTCTAATATGAATAGAATAAGAGATTTGCGTAAAGATGCTGATCTGCGTCAAATTGATGTTTCCCGTGCAACCGGCATCGATCAAAAAACACTTTCAAATTATGAAACCGGCAAAACAAATCCGGACAGTTTTGCAATAATAAAACTTGCTGATTTTTTTAATGTTTCTGCGGATTATATACTTGGCAGAAGTTATAGAAGCATTCCAAATAAAAACACATTATTAAAACAGATTGATAGGCTTCAATCTGAGTTGGAAATTTTAAAAAAAATTATTAATTCAATTTGAATTACCTATTTGCTTATAAATCATTTTTATATATTATTAAAATAGTCGAAATTATTTATTGTAAGAATGCTCACTGCTTACACAAATAAAATTCGACTTCTTTTTTTATTCGGTTTTCCTATAATTTATTGAACACAGCGCCGGCTTTTACGCACTTTCTCTATTGCCGTACTCTTTCAAAGAGTCATTTTGCAGGTGAATGCTCAAAGTACATTCTTTATGTTCCCGGTATTTCTGTTTTAGCTGAAGCCCCCGCCTATTGGATTTGCATCTCTTATAATGCAGTGAGAAGTTTAATCGAAAAAAACATTTTGATATAACGGCTGCCGTCTGTATATCATGCTGAAATATACTCTCCCGACAGCTTTGACGCTTGATTCGGCATAACAAAAAAACGAAAAAAGCAAAAATTCAGCTTGAAATTTTTCTCGTCCTATGATATAATATGACATAATATAATTAATAAATATGGCAATGTACGACACATGTGGCGTCCTTTGGACGTGTAAATCTGATTACGTTACACAGATTTACCCACATGTGTTTTTTGTTGCCTGAAAGGGAGTTTAGTATGCCAAGAAATCAATTTCAACGTATGGTATTTGCCTTAATTACGGTCATTATTACCGTCCACGCCTATGTATTTTTCAGTCTGTATGTGATTCACGGCAGTATGTTTCGGGAAATCACCGGGGAGTCCGGTGTGATTGCTGCAATAAACAAAATGGGCGGCGTTCCCGTGTTCGGAAAACCGATTCCGATTTGGGCGGTCATATTGATAGAATTTGCGCTTGCTTATACGCTGGAAATTCTGCTGGGTTCGCCTTTATCTTTCAAGCTGGCCTGCAAAAACTTTGACGTTGAAACAACACATCCCGTGCTTTTTAAAACGGCGATTATTTGTGCGACAGTCGGCATTATGTGCCCCGCCATGAGC
>CANQLQ010000154.1 GCA_947624755.1 uncultured Clostridia bacterium
ATTCTGCGGTGAAGTCATTAGCACAGAAGAAATTCCCACAAAAGGAGAACACACTCCGAGAGAAGCGGTAAAAGAAAGAGAAATAGCTGCAACCTGTTCGTCAGCCGGCAGCTACGACATGGTAGTATACTGCGATGTCTGCGGCGAAGAAATCAGCAGAGTAACCTATACAACCGACAAGCTTCAGCACACCGACAACAACGATGACGGCGTTTGCGATGAATGCGGAAATACAATACCGGTTGACACAACGGGCTGTGACTGCGTTTGCCACAGAGTCGAAAAGATTCCTAAGATTATTTATAAGATCCTCAGAGCATTCTGGAGACTGTTCAAGATCAACAAGAAATGCAAATGCGGAACATATCACTGGATTCTCTAATTAACATTCTCCTAATTATAGAGTAAATCCAAAATAACAGTAAGCGGTGCAGAAATCATCTGCACCGCTAAAGCTTTAGTTTATATTAAAAGTTGGGCTGTTTACAGGGCGACCACATGGGGTCGCCCCTACGCGGTTATGGCCTATGGCAAAAGTTGTGCCGTGGGGCAAGTGGTAAAGGTTTATATAAATCCAATACGCGTAACTCTGGCGGGCGATGCCCGTGGGCGACCACATGGGGTCGCCCCTACGCGGTTAAGGCTTATGGCAAAAGTTGTGCCGTGGGGCAAGTGGTAAAGGTTTGTATTAATCAGTGCTTCCCTAATACAAAACAAACAAGAACCGCGTAAGAATAACCTTGTTTTTATATTTTTTGCCGGTATTTAAAAAAGCGGTTTATATTTTGTTAATGTTATTTGACAGTCACGCCCGTTTTGTTTAGTTATAAAATGAAAATTTATTAATTTTGACTAAAAATATTTACCAAAATTAGTTATATTTTATTTGATTTTTTGTATGATTTATGGTAGTATTATATACGTTAGAGTTTTCTTTAACATCATGGTATGAAGCATGATAAAATTAGCGGACTGTCGGCATACTCAGCAGCCATATGTCCAAGGAGGATTCAAAATGAAAGCATATACCGCTGAAAACATTCGCAACATCGTTGTTGCAGGACATACTCATAAAGGAAAGACATCTCTTGCAGAAGCAATGCTTTTTGTTGCAGGCGTTACTGACAGACTTGGTAAGGTTAATGACGGAAACACCGTTATGGATTATGACGCAGAAGAAAAGAAGCGTAAGTGCTCACTTTCATCTGCTCTTGCTTCTCTTGAATGGAAAAATACAAAAATTAATCTTCTTGACGCTCCGGGTAAATTTGACTTTGAAGGCGGCGCATGTGAAGCTTTCCGTGCCGCTGAATGTGCTCTTATCGTAACTTCAGCAGGTTCAGGCTTCGATGTTGGTGCAGAAAGAGCAATTAAGGCTGCCGATTCAAGAGGAATTGCAAAATTCTTTGTAATTACAAAGTGCGACGGTGACAACCGTGATTTTTATAAAACCTTCGATGCACTCAAAGAGGAAGTCGGAACAAAGCTCTGTCCGGTCGTTGTTCCGCATATTGAAGGCGGAAGAGTTAAGTCATATGTAAACCTTTGCTCAAATAAGGCATTTGAATATAAAAACGGAAAAGCGGTTGAAACGGCTATTCCGTCTGACGCAAAGCTTAACGAAATGAAAGATGTTCTTATGGAAGCTGTTGCATCGGTTGACGATGACCTTATGGAAAAATTCTTTGAAGGTGAACCGCTTACAAAAGAAGAAATCATCAAAGGTCTTACCATGGGCGTTGAACAGGGTGAAATTTATCCGGTTTACGCTTGTTCGGGCGTTGAACTCGGCGGTGTTGACCTTCTTCTTGATGCAATTGTTTATTCAGCTCCGAATCCGAAGAATGCAAAGCCTGAAAAAGCAACAGACGAAAGCGGAAACGAAATTGTGGTTGACGAAAGCTTTGCTCCGGCTGCAATTTGCTTTAAGACAGTTGCCGACCCGTTTGTTGGCAAAATGTCATATGTAAAAGTTCTTGCGGGTAAAATCAGTTCAGACGCTCCGGTTTACAACGCAAGAACAGGCGAAAGCTCAAGAATGGCAAGCTCGTTACCGTAAGAGGCAACAAGCAGGAAGAAGTCGGCACTGTTACGGCCGGTGATATTGCGGTTATCACCAAACTTTCCGGTCTTGCAACGGGCGACACGATTTGCTCACCAAAGAAGGCTGTCACTCTTGAAACGGTTAAATTCCCTGCTCCGTCGCTTTCAATGGCAATTGTCGTCAAGAAAAAAGGCGAAGAAGATAAGGTTGCATCAGGACTTCGTAAAATTATGAGTGAAGATCCTACTGTTGATTTCTTTACAAATGAAGAAACAAGAGAAATGGTTCTGTCGGGTCTTGGCGAACAGCATCTTGACGTTGTTCTTGCAAAACTCAAATCAAAATTCGGCGTTGAAATAGGTCTTAAAGTTCCGAAAGTTGCATACAGAGAAACTATCAGAAAGAGCTGCCAGGTTCAGGGCAGACATAAGAAACAGTCCGGCGGTTCAGGTCAGTTCGGTGACGTATGGATTCGCTTTGAACCGCATGCGGGTGAAGAGCTTATTTTTGAAACCGAAGTTGTCGGCGGCAGCGTTCCGAAGAACTACTTCCCCGCCGTTGAAAAGGGACTTCAGGAAGCAATTCTCAAAGGTCCTCTTGCAGGTTATCCTGTAGTTGGTCTTAAGGCCGTCCTTTATGATGGATCTTATCACCCGGTTGACTCAAATGATATGGCATTCAGAACCGCGGCAAAAATTGCATACAAGAACGGTATGGCACAGGCAAGTCCGGTAATTCTTGAACCAATCGGAGAACTTAAGGTTTATATTCCCGACGCATATCTCGGTGATATTATGGGTGACGTTACAAAACGCCGCGGCAGAGTGCTTGGTATGGGCGCAGCCGACGAACCGAAGATGCAGGAACTCGTAGCTGAAGTTCCTATGGCCGAAATGGGCGACTTCTCAACAATGCTTCGTTCGGTAACGGCCGGCAGAGGCTATTTTACCCTTAGTTTTGCACGTTATGAAGATGCTCCGGCGAATGTTGCCGCAAAGGTAATTGAAGACGCAAAGGCTGAAGCCGAAGACTAAGGAAGCACATAGCACTTAATTAAAAAGAGCAGGTTACTTTTCGGTAGCCTGCTTTTTGAAGTTAAGCTTAAAAAGAAATAACAAGGGGAAGATATATATTTCTACATAAAAAATACCCTTGTTAATTGAGTTTGATTTCATTGGTGATGTGTGCTGCCTTGCAGATTTTATGCCCCTTTTGCATATTGGTTCAGTTCTACAATACCGGGGTTCGGTACGCAGTTATTTTCATTTTTTGAAATGTCCGCTTTTTTGAGTATTATGGCTTTTAAGATGTTATTCACGTTTTCTCTTTTTTTTACAAGTCTGTTTTCAAATAAAATTGCAAAACCTGATTTTCTGAAATTCTTATTTTTTGATAAAGAAGTTAGAATATTGTTCATAATCTCAATTTGATAAAGCTCGATGGGCAGTTTGATTTTTGCTGCAAAAAAGTTGTTTATTTTTAACATTTTTGTCCTTTCTGACAAGAGAGCTTGTCTGTTGGTGTTGTTTGGTGAGGTAAGAAACTAAAAAGTGTTGAAAAACTGTATTTAGTTTTACAATTCATATAATACACTACATATATGGTATAAAACAAAGAACAATGTCGAATATGAAAAAATTCTTGTTTTATTTTTGGGTAATATCGAAAACATCGGACAGACCGATTTGTACCGGAGAAAATTCATCTGCAAGAAAAGCCGAGTAGTCGGGAACTTCATATTTTTTTTCGGCTTTTTCATTTTTTGAAATTGAAAAACATGAGTGTACAAGGTTGTCTTTTGCCGCATACAGCAGGCGGCCGTGATGTATGAAAGCAATGTTAGAAGCAGCGGCAATTCCTCCGCTTAGGGATTCGTCAAAATTTATTGTTCCGTTGTTTGTAACGGTGACAAGGATATTATCCGGCTTGTTTTGAAGCGAAACTTCAATAAAATCATCTGTTCCGAATTTGGCGGAGTTTGAAATAAGGTTCAAAAAAGCGTCTATAATAATATCCGGACAGCAGGATACAACGCTTTTTTCCGTTTCGCATGTGACGCTTTTTCCGATATCGGAAAGTACAATGTCACAGCAAAACGAGAGATTTTCAATCAGCTTTGCAAGGTCAAATTCTCTGAACTCACCGCTTACCGCCCTTCTGCATTTTTCGTTTTCGAGGCTGCGAAGCTTTTTTCTGCACTCGTTTATTGCGCTTTGCTTTTCCTCACCCCGGGCGCTGATTGCAATGTCGTTGCATAAATCCTTTATCTTTCTTTCATTTTCGCATATAACCGCCGTTTCAAAGAGGGTCTTTAATTTATAATCAAGATCTTTGAGCATAATATCACCTTTAAAAATAAAAATATTTTCGTCAGTATTATGCCCTTTTGAGCTTTCGGCAACAATATTTTGTTGAGATTAACAAATATTTCTTTGTTTTTAAATTTTTTCATAATTTTTATTGCAAATCACAAAAGAATCGGTTAAAATATACAGGCATACAATATAAATCCAATTTACGGAGGTAATTTATTATGTCAGTAAAAGTTGCTATTAACGGCTTTGGCCGTATCGGTCGTCTTGCATTCAGACAGATGTTCGGCGCAGAAGGCTATGAGGTTGTTGCTATCAACGACCTTACAAGTCCGAAGATGCTTGCTCACCTTCTCAAGTATGACACCGCACAGGGTTCTTATGTTGCTCAGGGTCACACAGTTGACTTCAACGAAGGTGAAGGCGAAGACAACTACATCGTAGTTGACGGCAAGAAAATCGTTATCTACAAAATTCCCAACGCTGCTGAACTTCCTTGGGGCGAAATCGGCGTTGACGTTGTTCTTGAATGCACAGGCTTCTACACCTCAAAAGCAAAGAGCCAGGCTCACATTGATGCAGGCGCAAAGAAGGTTGTTATTTCTGCTCCCGCAGGCAACGATCTCAAGACAATCGTTTATAACGTAAACAATGAAATTCTTACAGCTGATGACACTATCATTTCTGCTGCTTCCTGCACAACAAACTGCCTTGCTCCGATGGCTAAAGCTCTCAATGACAAATATGCTATCCAAAGCGGTATTATGACAACAGTTCACGCTTACACAGGCGACCAGATGATTCTTGACGGTCCGCAGCGTAAAGGCGATCTTCGCCGTGCTCGTGCAGGCGCACAGAACATTGTTCCTAACTCAACAGGCGCTGCAAAAGCTATCGGTCTTGTAATTCCCGAACTCAACGGTAAACTTATCGGTTCTGCTCAGCGTGTTCCTGTTCCAACAGGTTCAACAACAATCCTTGTTGCTGTTGTTAAGGGTAATGATGTTACAGT
>CANQLQ010000155.1 GCA_947624755.1 uncultured Clostridia bacterium
GGTTCAGCACCAAGCCGTGCCGTGGGGCAAGTGGTAAAGGCTTACATAAATCCACCCCACGTAATTGCCGCACGCCATGCGTGCCGATGCCCGCCACGCTATGCGTGCCTCACTAATTATGTCACCCCGAATTAATCAGCGCTTCCTTAATAAAATCCTATGCCCGAAACAAGCTTCCAAATATCGCTTGCGGCAATAATAGCCATAAATGCCAAAAGAAGAACCATTCCTGCCGCATGGATCCAGTTTTCATATTTCGGCGCAATAGGCTTTCTGAAAATCAGTTCAACGATCATAAAGAACAATCTGCCGCCGTCAAGAGCGGGAATCGGAAGAAGATTGAAAAGTCCGATGTTTATTGTAATAAGAGCCATAATCATAAGGAGTCCCGAAATATCAGCCGATTTAACGCTTTCTTCGGCAACATCGGTAATAACCGAAACCGTGCCTATTGGGCCTGCAAGGTCGTTGAGGCCGTAATTGCCGCGAATCAAATCGAACAAGCTGAGATAAACAAGTCTTGACATTGAAAGGGCATATTTGAACCCGCCCCCGACAACATTAAAGAAGTTTTTTTCCTGACCGAGTATAACGAAGTCAAAAACCGTCACCGTTGCAAGCTGAACATCGTTTACTTCAACTTCGCCCTGATTGCGAAGTACAACAAAGTCAATTTTGTGGTCTTTGTCGGACGAAACCTCATTGGCAAGCTCCTGCTGATTTTTTATATCTTTGCCGTTGATTTTGAGAATCTTGTCACCTTCTTCAAGCTTTGCCCTTTTCATGTTGGCGCTGAGACCCGAAATTTGAAGATTCTTGTCATAAGAAAAATTCCCGCCTGTGCGTACCGCAAAGTTAACTTCGGGAAGTTCGGTTTTTACACCGTCTCTTTCAACCACAAAGCTGTATTTGCCTGTGTTGTTCCTTTGCATCAGAAAACTTATATCATAATCGGAAAAAACATGTTTCCCGTCAATTTTAAGAATTTTATCGTTTTCGCGAAGACCGTTTTCGCTGTTGCTGACCGCAGTTTCGTGGAACTGTAGAATATAATTTGTACCTACATAATCGTCACTTCCGACAAGAAAACAGCAGACAATAATGCCAAGTATAATATTAAAAGTCGCACCCGCAACAACAATAATAATTCTTTGCCAAAGCTTTTTGTTGCAGAATGCGTTTTTATCTTCGCTTTTTTCGTCCTCACCTTCCATACTGACAAAACCGCCAATCGGAAAAAGGCGAAGCGCATACTTTGTTTCTTTTCCCTGCTTTTTTAAAATTGTAGGTCCCATGCCGATTGCAAATTCATTTACCTTGACACCAAAAATCTTTGCAAAAATGAAATGACCAAATTCATGAATTATAATAATAAGTCCAAAAAATAAAACAGCAAGAATTATCGGCCAGGCTTTTGACCAAATCGCACCGAGGGTCGTAAGTATCTGTATATTCAATAAATCACCTTCCGTGAAAAAAATACATTTTTAAGCTTCAATTAATCAGCGATTCCTTAGCCGTTATTTAACCGTTCTGAATACATACTCTCTCGCCTTTTTATCTGCATCGAGAACATCTTCAAGGGTATAATCGTCTTTGCTTTGACCGCTTTTAACGGCGCAGGAAACAAGCTGTGCAATATCAAGAAATCTTATTTTACCCTGACGGAAAAGGAAATTCGCCGCTTCATTTGCACCGTTTGCAATTGCAGGATAAAGTCCGCCTTTGTTTATTGCATCACGGCAGATATTAATACATTTGAAAGTATCATAGTCCGGTTTATGGAAAGTAAGAGTGCCGTAATCGGCAAGGCTGAGCTTTTTAACGGGAGACTCATATCTTTCGGGGTAGGTCAGAGCATACTGAATAGGAATCCTCATATCGGGAACACCGAGTTGAGCGATAACGGAATTGTCTCTGTATTCAATAAGCGAATGGATAACGCTTTCGCGGTGAACGACTATGTCAACCATATCGGGTGAAACATCAAAAAGAAAAACCGCTTCAATAAGTTCAAGCCCTTTATTCATAATAGTAGCGGAATCAATGGTAATTTTTGCGCCCATGCTCCAGTTTGGGTGCTTTAGCGCCTGAGCTACGGTTACGTCACGAAGCTCATCCGCGGTTTTTCCGAAAAAAGGTCCGCCCGAGGCTGTTAATATGATTGACTGAAGCTCTTCTTTTTTATTCATGCCTTGGAGGCACTGAAAAATTGCCGAATGCTCGCTGTCAACGGGCAAAATGTCTACGCCGTATTCTTTTGCGGTTTTTGTGACAAGGCTGCCGCCGGCAACAAGAGTTTCCTTGTTTGCAAGGGCAATTTTTTTCTTTGCTTTAATTGCCGTAAGAGTCGGTCTAAGACCTGCCATTCCGACAACGGAGTTAATTACGGTATCGGCTTCTTTTGCCGCCGCACATTCACAAACTCCGTCCATACCGCAAAGGATTTTTGTCCCTGTGTCTCTAACCCTTTCTCTTAGCTCTTTTGCCGATTTTTCGTCAACCATTGCGGCAAATTTCGGTTTCCATTGTCTGATTTGTTTTTCTATTATATCAACATTTGAATTGGCGGTGAGAGCCACAACATCATAATTTCTTTTTTTCGCAACGTCAAGTGACTGAGAGCCGATTGAGCCGGTTGAACCGAGAATTGAAATTTTTTGCGTCATAAACGTAATCCGTCCTTTCTTCAAATGTGCTTCCTTAACATCATTTGTAAATTATCTCTAAAATTCCGTAAAGAACCGGAAGGACAAACAAGCAACTGTCAAAGCGGTCTACAATTCCGCCGTGACCGGGAAGAAGATTGCTGTAATCCTTGATACCTACGTTCCTTTTGAGAACCGAGGCGGCAAGGTCGCCGAACATACTTACAATTGAAAGAACAACGGAAACCGCGATTGCGGCAAGATATTTTATACTTCCTTCTCCCATAAGATTGCTGTGTCCCATTTTACCAAAAACAAATGAGAAAAGAGCAAAAAGAGCTATATTGACTGCGGCAGTTATAAGTGTTCCGAAAACTGCGCCTTCTACGCTCTTCTTCGGGCTGATATTCGGAGTCATTTTATGCTTTCCTATCTTTCTTCCCACAAGGAAAGCAAAGCTGTCGGTTACCCACGAGCAGGTAAATGCCAGCGCAACAAGAACAAAGCCCTCATAGCGAGTAAATTCAGGATTAAGGTCTTTTATATTTTGAAGGCGGATAAAGCATGAAAGTGAATACGGAACTGCAATTGAAGCAAAAACAGCCATAACCGTATCGGTATATTTGATTTTCTGATTGAAGATAACGGTCATAACCAGCATAGCAAGAACATAGAAGCTTAAAAGAACCTGCGGAAACGCAAGATTGATTTTAAATCCTACCGAACAAACCAAAAACGCACTGACCGCACACGAGACGGCAAAAAGAAGCTTGCTTTTTGCACCTACTGCTTTCGTCAGCTCATAGGTTGCCATTGCCGAAACGGCGGCAATAATTAAAGTGTAGCCAATTGTAAAATCTGCAATAATGGTTGCAAGAAAAACAATAAGACCGGCAACAATTATAAGCGTTGATTTTGTTCTTTCCCCTTTAAATCCCCTTTTCTTTTTTACTTTCTCTTTACTCATAAATTTACCAAAAATCCAAATGATTTTTACCTTTCAGTTTTTATAATAACCGCTTACTGTGCGATATTTTATCTATTATAAATGATTGTGTTAAAACAAAATTAAAATATGAAATTTATACACCGCCGAAACGTCTGTTTCTTTTAAGAAAGGCTTCTATAGCCCTGTCGAGGTCAGCCGGTGTATAGTCCGGCCAAAGAATATCGTCATAGAAAAATTCGGCGTAAGCGGCCTGCCAGATAAGAAAATTTGAAAGTCTGTATTCGCCGCTCGGCCTTATAATAAGGTCGGGGTCAGGCTGATTTGCGGTATAAAGTCCGGCAGAAATCATATCTTCTGTAATATCCTTAGGCTGGAGTTCACCGTTTTTTACTTTTTCGGCAAGCTCTTTTGCACTTTTTACAATTTCGGCTCTGCCGCCATAGTTTACAGCGATATTTATATGGATTTTATCCTTGTCGTTGCTGCGGCTTTCGACAATATCCATAAGTGTCACAATATCCTCGGGCATACCTTCTCTTGAGCCGATGAAGCGGATATTATAGCCTGCGGCTTCATTTTCTTCTTCACGTTCTTCCATTTCACCGAGATAAACGCGCAGAAGATCCATAATTTTACCGACTTCTTTTTCGCTTCTTTTCCAGTTCTCGGTTGAAAAAGCATAGAAGGTCATATATTTTATGCCTATGTCGGAAGCATACTGACAGATTTTACGAAATACCTCAGCGCCAACCTTATGTCCTTCGGTACGCTCAAGTCCTCTTTTTTTTGCCCATCTTCCGTTGCCGTCCATAATTATTGCAATATGTTCGGGCAGAACTTCAAATTTTTTGTCCATATATACCTCCGTTTTTGAAAACAATAATTAGGGAAGCACTGATTAATTCAGAGTGCCCTAATTGGCGGCAGGCATCGCCTGCATGAATTACGCGAGATAGAAATTATATAAAAATATAATTTTACACCGCGAAAACACTCTATTCCTAATCTTAAAGCATCTTTTTTATATTCCAAAAATTTGAGTCAATACTTTGTGTATTAACGAGAATTTTTGGGCAAAATGACGGAATAATTTACCGTCAAGCAGGGCAGCTTGTATTAATCAGCGATTCCTTAATTTAATTATGAGCTTAAAAAGGCTGCCTTGCACTTTTCGTGACAAAACAGCCAACAGACGAAGCGGTAAACTTCGTCTCAAATTGAAAGAATTTCCTTTTCCTTTGCTTCGGCAAGGGTTTCAATTTCTTTTACAAAACCATCGGTGATTTTCTGAATTTCCTTTTCGCCGTCTTTAAGGTCATCTTCCGTAATTTCAGAATTTTTCTTCATTGCCTTGAGCTTTTCAATTGCGTCACGGCGAATTGAACGAAGAGCGACCTTTGAATTTTCACCCATTTTCTGAATATCCTTTGCAAGCTCCTTACGTCTGTCCTCGGTAAGCGGCGGAAAGGTCAGGCGAAGAATTGAGCCGTCATTTTGGGGGTTAATGCCAATGTCCGAAGCCTGAATCGCTTTTTCAATTGCTTTAAGCACCGATTTGTCCCATGGCTGAATGGTAAGGACTCTTGCTTCGGCAACAGCTATTGTCGCAAGCTGACCTACAGGAGTTGGGGTTCCGTAATAGTCAACCGTTACTCTGTCAAGCACCTGCGGATTCGCACGGCCTGCACGAATTGCGCCGTATTCGCTTTTAAGCGCT
>CANQLQ010000156.1 GCA_947624755.1 uncultured Clostridia bacterium
AAAAACTATAATTATTTAAGAAAGGAACTGCTTTTCGGCACAACTTTATTTTATGGGTAAAATGGTAGTTATTGAAGGTCTTGACGCAAGCGGAAAGGGAACTCAGTCGGAAATTTTGATCGATAGGCTCGAAAAAAACGGTCACAGCGCTTTTAAGATAAGTCTTCCCAATTATGATGATAATTCAAGCGCACTTGTAAAAATGTATCTTGCCGGCGAAATGGGCTCAAAACCTTCGGACGTAAACGCTTATGCCGCGTCAACCTTTTATGCTGTGGACAGATACGCAAGTTTCAAAAAATTTTGGAACAAGGAATACAACAGCGATAAAATTATTGTTGCAAACAGATATACAACCTCTAACGCATCACATCAGATGACCAAGCTTGAAAAATCAAAATGGGATTTTTATCTCGACTGGCTTTTTAATTTTGAATATAATATGCTTGAAATTCCAAAGCCCGACCTTGTAATTTTCCTTGATATGCCTATAGATGTTTCGCAAAAATTACTCATGAAAAGATATAACGATGACGAAACAAAAAAAGATGTGCACGAAAAAGATGTAAACTATCTTGCTTCCTGTTATGAAGCCGCGTCCTATGCGGCAGAAAAACTAAACTGGTCAATAATAAATTGTGCCCGAGACGGTATGCCCAGGCCAATTAAAGAAATTGCAGACGAGGTCTATGCAATAGTTGAAAGGGTATTATTTAATGATTGATTTTCAAAAAATCAAACTTAGCGACAGACAATGGGTAAATCAATGTATAAGCGCAAAAAAAGATATCAGCTGCGAATACAGCTTTGGTAACCTTTACGGCTACGGACACAGCAAAGACGTTTATGTTGCAAAATGTGCGGACTGCCTTGTTTCAAAATGGGACTATGAGAGGGTTGCTTATTATTGCTTTCCGATTGGAAACGGAAACATTAAAACTGCTTTGAAGGAAATTGTTGAACTTGCAAAAGCAGAAAAGAAAAATGCTCAAATTTTCGGTATGACTGCCGATGACGCGGAAATTTTTAAAAGCGTTTTTTTAGACGAATTTGAAGTTAAACCAAACAGAAATGCCTTTGATTATTTTTATAATTCCGAGGATTTAATTAGTCTAAAGGGGAAAAAATATCAATCGAAAAGAAATCATATTTCGTTCTTTACGAGGAACTTTAATTGGTCTTATGAAACAATTACCGGGAAAAATATTCCCGAATGTCTTGAAATGAGCAGACAATGGCTTGAAAATAACAAGACTGATTCTCACGAAGACCTTATAAATGAACTGAAGATTATTGAAGCTATTTTTGAAAGTTATGAAGAACTTGGTTTTGTCGGAGGCTTGCTGAGAGTTGACGGCAAGGTAATTGCCTATACTATGGGTGAAGAGCTTAATGATGAAGCCTTCTGCGTACATTTTGAAAAAGCTTTTCCGGATATACGCGGCGCTTACGCTATGATTAATCAGCAATTTGTTGAAAACGAGCTGAGCGGATATAAATATATTGACCGCGAAGATGATGTCGGTCTTGAAAATCTCAGAAAGGCAAAGCTATCATATCATCCCGCATTTTTGTTTGAAAAATATGAAGCGGCAATAAAATAACCATGCTTCTTGAGTGTTATGAAAAATATATTCCTTCGCTGAGAAATCTATGGCATAAGGTTTTCGGTGACGAATACGGCTACATTGATTTGTTTTTCGATTCGATTTATTTCAAAAGCAAGGTTTTTGCATATCCTGTAAACGGCAAGATCGTAAGTGCATTTTACCTTCTTGATTGCAAAATAAGATTTGAAAACGTCTTATATGACGGATATTATCTTTATGCTGCGGCAACTGACCCGGACTACCGAAAAAAAGGACTTATGGGTTCTTTGATATCCGAAGGACAGGCATTTGCCGAAAAAGAGGGAAAAGACTTTATTTCTCTTGTTCCGGGAAATGCCGCGCTTTATGATTACTATGCTAAATTCGGTTTTCAAACCTCAATGTATAAATGCTTAAATGAATACGAAAGAAAAGAAAGTAATGTTTCTGTCTCGGAGCCTGCCTTTTTAGACGAATACTTAAGACAAAGATTTTCTCTGACATCAAACGCTTTTCTTTGGGAAAAAGACGAGCTTCGCTATGTTTTTGATTGCTTTGGTTATTATGATATTTTCCCAAGAAAAAATGAAACCTGCTTTTTCATAGCAGAAAAAAATGATGCAGAAATAAAAGAACTTCTCTGTACAAAAAATGCAGAAAGAAAAACCTTTGATAATTTACCTTTTTTCTCTGAATGTGATAAAATAATTATACATTCGCAATACGGAAACAATAAAATTCCTTTCGGAATGATATTACCAATAAACCAAAAATTAAAAAGGCAATGGTCAATGAGTGATATTTATATGAACCTTGCCCTTGATTAAAAAGGAAGTGCTTTTAATGATTTATTGTTTTCTTGCAAACGGCTTTGAAGAAGTTGAAGCCTTTGCTCCGGTCGATATGCTCAAAAGAGCAAAAAAAGAAGTACGAACTGTAGGTGTGAGCGGCGAATTTGTTTCAGGTTCACACGGAGTAACCGTAAAAACCGATATTCTTCCTGATGAGGTCGTACTCGATAACAGTCTTGAGGCTGTGATCCTCCCCGGCGGTATGCCCGGAACAACTAATCTTGAAAAAAGTGAATTTGTGCAAAATGCGATTGACTTTGCCGTTAAAAACGGAAAATTTGTTTGCGCTATTTGCGCCGCACCGTCAATTCTCGGACATAAAGGTATTCTTGACGGCAAGGAAGCTATCGCTTTTCCGGGCTTTGAAAAAGACCTTTTAGGTGCAAAAATCAGCGATGAGTATGTTGTAGTTGACGGAAAAGTTATCACCGCAAAAGGTGCGGGTGTTGCTGTTGACTTCGGACTTGAAATTGTATCTCAGCTTTGCTCAAAAGAGCTTTCGGATAATATAAGAGCGTCAATCCAATGCAAGTGAGCGAAACAAAAAGAGAGCTTCGTGCTTTTTTTAAACAAAAACGAAAAAATATGCTTTCAAAAGAAGAAAAAGATCTTGCGATTTTAAATAACATTAAAGCTGATAATATATATAATAAAATCGACGATGCTTTTATTTATGTTTCTTCGGAAATTGAGGTTGACACCAAAAGCCTTATTTCTCAAATGCTTTCTGACGGCATTAAGGTCGCCGTACCCGTAAGTTATCCAAAGGATCGCTCAATGGCATTTTACTATATAAACAGCCTTAGTGAACTCAGACCGGGAAATTACGGTATTCTTGAGCCTGATGAAAAGAAAGCAAAGAAGGCAAGCTTTGACGAAAATACGGTTTGTTTTGTTCCTGCCTTGTCTTTTGATAAAAACGGCTTTCGGTTAGGCTTCGGAAAAGGTTACTATGATCGCTTTCTTTCTTCTTTTAACGGTATTACTGTTGGTCTTTGCTATGAAGAATGTATATGCGAAAAATTGATTCACGACAATTTTGACAGAAGGGTTCAAAGCGTTATGACCGAAAAAGGTTTTTTAAATATTATTGCGCTTGATTAAGTATTATAGATTTTGTGATAAATAATTTAAAGAAAGGGCAATGCGTTTTAAATTTATACTTTTACGCATTGCAAGGCTAATGTTATGGACGAAAGAATTCGCGGTGAGTTTGACCGGGGAAGAGGACAAACTCAGAACGGTTCAAATGAATCCAAAAAGATGAACTCAAAAGCGGGAGAGTTTAAGATATCCATTGATTATGACGATAGTTATGCTTCACAGCGGACGAACAATTCGCCTTACGGAAGAGATACTTCGAGAAATTATTCAGATCCTGCTAACGGTCAAAAACCAAATAACGGAAAGTTTCAGGTTTCAATTCCGCAGCAGGATAGCAGAAAACAGGCTTACACCCCTTCCGCCGAGTCCTACTATTCCGCAAGACCCGCGGCAGGAAAAAAACCGGCTTCATCTCAGGCTTCAAGACCGTCTGCAAACGAATTTGATCCGAGACGATCGAACGGCGGCGTAAGACCTAATCCGAACATGGGAAAACCGAGCATGAATTCAAGCAGACCTCCCGTTTCAAGAACAACTTCAAACGCTCCGTCAAGAACTCCTGCAAATGCTCCGTCAAGAACTTCTCCGAAAGCAGTGGATTCTTCTTCAAAACCTTCCCAAAAAGCGGCGGCAGGTTCGTCAAAATCTTCTTCGAGAGCGTCGTCCGAAAGATCTTCTCCCTCAAAGAAAAAGAAATCTTCCGCAAAGCGTCCGACATCAAAAATGACAGCGGCAGAACGTCAAGCCGTAAGGCTTAAGAGAAAGAAAACATTTCTTACCTTTTGTATTTGTCTTGTAATAATAGCGATTATTACAACATCAGTTTCATCTGTTGCACTTTCTACTATAAATGATATTCTTGCGATAAATAAAAAAAGCACGGAAACCGTTTCCGTTTATGTACCCGAAGGCGCTCAATTTGACGAAGTTTTTGATGCTCTTTCCGATGCGGGGCTTATAAAACAAAAATTTATCTGCAAACTGTTTTGTAAGTTCAGAAAATATGATAAATATACTAAGATCGACAAGGAGACCAAAGAGAAGAAAAAAGTAAATGTTGAATATGTAGCCGGCATCTATTACTTTGAAACCGACGAGGGCGTTGAAACAATGCTCGAGTCTATGAAGGCTTCAAAAAATGTATCAAAAGATACCGTTCGTATTACCTTCCCCGAAGGCTGGACTGTTGCTCAAATATTTCAAAAAATCGAAAAATATAATGTATGCACGGCAGAAAAGCTATATGCAAACCTTGAAATTGTCGGAAAGCAATTCGACTTTTATAAAGATATTTCCTCAAATACCGGAAGATATCTTAAAGCTGAAGGCTATCTTTTCCCGGATACCTATGATTTCTATATTGGTGAAAGCGCAAACTCGGTTTTGAAAAAGCTCTTTGCCAACTTTGAATCCAAGTGGACAAAGGAATTTGACAAGAAACTCAAAGAAAGCGGAATGACAAAGGATCAGATAATGATTCTCGCTTCAATTATTCAGCGTGAGGCCAAAGATAAAACGCAGATGGGTGATATTTCATCTGTAATTCACAACCGTTTGAAGGCTTATCCTCAGCTTCAGATGAATTCAACCAAGGATTATATTACTTCAACTAACGAATTTGGCGTTTTCAGTGAATTTTACTATTCGCTTTATCTTGATTCTTATAACACCTACAGTGTTGAAGGCTTGCCGCCGGGAGCAATA
>CANQLQ010000157.1 GCA_947624755.1 uncultured Clostridia bacterium
GAAGTATTATGAAATTGTAAATATGTTCAAAAATAATCAGGTTACCGAATATTCGGTAACGCTAAGCAGCGGCGCACTGAGATACAAAGTCAAGGGCGATAACACCGAAAAGAGATACACTCTTCCGAATGTTGAACTTTTCCTTAATGACGTGCATGATTATGTTACGCAATATAACGAAAAGAACCCGGACAACCAAATTAAATACGACTATAAGGCCGGTTCAAACAGTTCTATATGGGCAAGTCTTATGCCGATGCTTCTTATGTCGCTTCTTCTTGTTGGCTCAATGTTCTATCTGTATCGTAAAATGGGTCAGTCTATCGCCAACGAAAACAACAGAACGCTTTCTTTTGGCCGCGCCAATGCAAAACTCAATAAAGATGAAAAACGTAAAACAACCTTTGATGATGTTGCGGGCGCAGACGAAGAAAAGGCTGAGCTTTCTGAAATTGTTGATTTTCTAAAGGACAGGGCAAAGTTTATTGAAGTCGGTGCAAGGATACCTAAGGGTATTCTTCTTGTAGGCCCTCCGGGTACAGGTAAAACTCTTCTTGCCCGTGCTGTTGCCGGCGAAGCAAATGTTCCGTTCTTCTCAATTTCAGGTTCTGACTTTGTTGAAATGTATGTCGGTGTCGGCGCTTCAAGAGTGCGTGATTTATTTGCGCAGGCAAAGAAAAACGCTCCCGCGATTTTGTTTATTGATGAAATTGATGCTGTCGGCCGCCACAGAGGCGCCGGTATGGGCGGAGGACACGACGAAAGAGAACAGACTCTCAACCAGCTTCTCGTTGAAATGGATGGTTTCGGTGCAAACGAGGGCGTAATCATTATCGCCGCAACCAACCGTCCTGATATCCTTGACCCTGCTCTTCTTCGACCGGGCAGATTTGACCGTCAAATTACTGTTGGCTATCCCGATGTCAAGGGCAGAGAAGAAATTCTCAAAGTTCACGCCAAACGCAAGTCAATTGCTCCTGACGTTGAGCTTAAAGTAATTGCCCAATCAACCGCAGGCTTTACCGGTGCAGATCTTGAAAACCTTCTCAATGAAGCGGCTCTTCTTGCTGTGCGCAACAAGAAAAAGGCCATTACAATGAAGGAAATTGAAGAAGCAACTATCAAGGTAGTTATGGGTACGGAAAAGAAATCCCGCAAAATGAGCGACAAAGAAAAGAAGCTTACCGCTTACCACGAGGCGGGTCACGCAATTGCTACGCACTTCCTTCCCGGTCAAGACCCTGTTCATCAGGTGTCGATTATACCGAGAGGTATGGCGGGCGGATTTACAATGTCACTTCCGTCCGAGGATAAATCTTACCGTGTCAAGAGTGATATGCTTGACGATATCGTTGTTCTTCTCGGCGGACGTGTTGCCGAAGCTCTTGTTCTCGGCGATATTTCAACGGGTGCGTCAAATGATATCGAAAGAGCAACCGAAATTGCAAGAGATATGGTTACCCGTTACGGAATGAGCGATAATATCGGTCCGGTATCTTACAGCTCCGGAAGCCATGAAGTCTTTCTTGGACGTGATTACAGCAATACAACCAACTATTCGGAAAATGTTGCCGCACAAATCGACAAGGAAATTTCAGCAATTGTAGTCAACGCAAGAGCAAGATGCGAAGAAGTTCTTTCGGCTCATATGGATAAGCTACATTCGCTTGCCAAATATCTCATAATACACGAAAAAATTGACGGCGCAGACTTTGAAAAGCTTATGAACGGTGAACTTAGCGACAGCGAAGATGTTTTAAAACTTCCGTCTGAAACACCTGAAACAAAAGAGGAAAATTGAACTGCTCAAGTATAAATGTTCTGAATAATTCAGTGTCCGATATATTTGAAAGGGAGATTTTTACTAAGTCGGGTGCGTACTAAATAATCACATTTTACTGCAACAAAAATCCACTTCAAAATTTGAGGTGGATTTTTGAATTTAGTTTGCTAATTTTCGTATTATATGTTATAATAACCTCACGATGTGTTGGCAAAATCGAAGATTTTGAACACATCTCAGAACATTGTTATATAGCGCTTCGGCGGCGAAGCCGCCTTGCACGTATGTAATAATAACCTCACAATATGTCGGCAAAATCAAAGATTTTGAACACGCCCCGGAACATTAATACATTGAAATATAATACAACAAAAAATAATAATTATAATTGCTTATCTCAAACTAAGATTGCAATAAATTAACCGGATACAAAATGGAGGACTTTATATGCTTGAATACATAAAAATTTTAGTAATTTCATTATTTTCTTCTCTTTTTGCGCCGCTTGCCGCTTCATCGTCGGCTCACTTTACTTCTCTAAACTCAGCGCTGAATTTTTCGCAGGACGAAAATCAGCTTGGTTTTTATTTCAGTATAATTTCATTTATTTTTTTCTGCTCGGCAATATTTTTTGTACGCAAAATCTATGCAAAGGGTTTTATGTCGCTCAAAAAGAAAAACGCCGCAAAGCTTAATAACATAAAAGGCTACAGAAATATGATGCAGGGAATTATTATTTCGCTCATTCCTGCCGTTTTAATGTTTGTTCCCGTTTCAAAGGAAAAATATCTTTGCGATATTTTATTTGATTATTTCTCCGGAAGCAATATTTTAATCAGCGCATTTTGCAGTATAGCCGGCGGATTTATGCTCTTTATTGCAATATGGTATTCAAGAAACAAAAAAGGCAAAACCAAAAAAAGCTCAAAAAAGAGTGATGTTTTGCGTCTTAGCATATATCAGATTCCCGCTTATATTTTCCCCGGCTTTTCACACGTTACCTGTGCGGCAACGAGTCTTACCCTGGATATGGTCGATGAAAGGGTAATAATGCGTGAAACGCTTCTTTATATTGCTCCCTCGGGTTTTGTAATAAGTCTTTTCAGAATTATTCGCTTTATTTTGGCCGGTGTAGCTCTTGACCCGGTCATGATTGCGATTTGCGCTGTCGGCGCGCTTGCCGGCAATATTATTATGCTTAACCTTGTAAGCCATCTTAACATCAGAAAATCATTTTTATTCTTCTCAATTTACTCAATAATTTTCGGCCTTGCAGTCGGTATTATTGCATTCGTTTAATTTTAAAGGAAGAAAGGAGTCTCGCAGATAACTATAGGTTGAGAAGTTCCCGATTGATTCGCTATTAAGGAACCACTGATTAATACAAGCTGCTCTGCTTGACGGTAAATTATTCCGTCATTTTGCCAAAAGATTCTCGTTAATACACAAATGCTTTAAATTTTTGAAACATAAAAAGAAACTTCCAAATTAGAGACAAAGTGTTTTCGCGGTGTAAATTGTAATTTTATATAATTTCTATCCCGCGTAATCGTGCGGGCGATGCCCGCCGCACCCCTCCGTCACACTGCGTGTGACACCTCCCCTTTCAGGGGAGGCAAAACTGCTTAATCGTAAAATTACGAAAATAGGTTCAGCACTAAGCTGTGCCGTGGGGCAAGTGTTAAAGGCTACATCAATCCAACCCGCGTAATTCCTGCGGACGATGTCCGCCGCGTAATTCGTGCGGGCGATGTCCGCCGCGTAATTGCTGCACGCCATGCGTGCCCGCCTGAGCGTTAGATTTAATCAGAGCTTCCTTAAGTTTAAGAATTATCAGTCGCCTTTTGAAAATGTATCTGCGTTAAACAGCAACCGATATGGCAAACAAAAAAACAGCTTCTTCAACTAAAAAGTCTTCGACTAAAGGCGCTGCGTCAAAAAAGAATACCTCAAAAAAAAATATAACCAAAAAATCTTCCGGAAAGTCAAAACAGCAAGAACGCAGCTTTTATGAGCTTAACCGCACCAAAATTATGCTTTGCTACTTTTTGTTTTCTGCGGTTATGCTTATGATAGCTTTTCTTCCGGGATATAATATTTGGGCTAATATCCGCGGAGCCTTCTTCGGCTTTTTCGGCTTCGGCTTTTATTTTCTCGGGATTCTTTTTCTTGTGCTCGGTATAAGAATTGCAATTGATTCTTTCTGTTACGGGCTTTTAAAAACAACAATATCGGCTTTCGGGCTGACGGCGATAATTTCTTCAATTTCACATCTTTTCAGCAATTCAATTAATTTGGGCGGCATATCCGAGTGGGCCTCTCAGCTCAGAGAAGCCGCTTCGGCAGGCTATTATATAAGTGAAGACGGATTTTCAATGACCGGAGGAATTATCGGAGCTTTCTTTGGCGGAGGGCTTTTACACGCAATAGGTAAGACCGCATCAATTATAATTTTTATTCTTCTTCTTACTTTTTGCGTTATTATTTTTCTTAATATAAGTTTCTCCTCTCTTGGAAATTCATTGTCCTCTCTTATTGTGACCGGTAAGGACAAGGCTTCTGAAGGCGTTTCGGAAATAAAAGTCAAGCACGGTGAAAACAAAAGCAGAAGAAAAGAAGAAAAAGAGGCAAGAAAAGAACAGCTTCGTATCGAAAGAGAAGAAAGGGAAGCTCAACTCAAATTAGCTATGGAAGAACGCCTTGAAAGGGAAAGGAAAGAAGCTTCTGAACCTAAGTACGATTTTGATTTCAATTCAACCGATATTGATAACGATTTCGACGGGCGAAACATGGCAAGCGAATATCAAAAGTACAGAAGAGAAATGCGTCCTCCGAGAAAAAGAGACAGCATTTTCACTACCTATATTCCACCTGAAAATGTTGAGTGGGAACAAGATGACCGACCCGAAGAAAATTCTGACGAAGAAGAGACTAAGGTTATCGACGATGTGACAAATGTTGATTTTTCCGTGCCCGAAAACGACCCGGAAGCTTTCAGCGAAGTTTATGAAGATGTGATAAATGAAGTAAATGAAGCTTCGGCTGAAAAAGAGCAGTCAAACCTCTCTTTAGAAGCGACGGATCTTGTTGAGCAGGCCGCATCGAGCGCACAGAGACTTGCAAAGAAAAATCAATTTGAGGTTGAAAAATATACCGATGAACCGAAGCGTGAATATGCATATCCTCCGATTGAATGTCTTGCTGAGCCGGATTTCAGCCGAGAGGATGACTATGCTTTTGAAATGAGAAGTACAGCGTCCAAGCTTGTTGATACGCTCAAAAGCTTCGGAGTGGAAACAACTCTTATCGGTGTCAGCCGTGGACCTTCTGTTACGAGATATGAACTTCAGCCGGCGCCGGGAGAAGTTCATATCTCGAAACAGAAGGTCCACGGCTGACA
>CANQLQ010000158.1 GCA_947624755.1 uncultured Clostridia bacterium
TCAAGGAGCTTTTGGAAAAAATGACGGAAAATATCGGTGCAAGATGCGCGTTCAGCCGGCTGGCGTGATTTATTCAGTGGTTCCTTAACAGCGTCTTTTTTATAATGAAAATTTAGCGAGAAATTTACCGGCCCCGACATACAAGCAAGTATGCCGAGGCTTTTTTATTATTTACCAAAATATATTTCCGGTCACAAGCCGCTTATTTTTTATTTTTCCATATTAATAATTTTCGGCTTTAACTTCAAAATATGCCTGTGGGTGTGAACAAACGGGACAAACCTTTGGCGCGGATTTTCCAAAGTGAATATGTCCGCAGTTTCTGCAAATCCACACTGTGTCCTCATCTTTAGAAAAGACGAGACTGCCGCCGATGTTTTCTATAAGCTTTCTGAAACGCTCCTCATGCTCTTTTTCAATTTTTGCTACAAGCTCAAACAAAACCGCAATATTATCAAAGCCTTCTTCTTTTGCTTCTTTTGCAAACCCGGCATACATTTCTGTCCATTCATAGTTTTCGCCCTCGGCCGCATCTAATAAATTTGCGTCCGTTTTTCCTGCTCCGCCGGAAAGAAGCTTCCACCAAATTTTCGCGTGTGCTTTTTCATTGTTTGCCGTTTCTTCAAAAATTTCCGCAATTTGCTCAAAGCCGTCTTTCCTTGCTTTTGAAGCATAGTAGGTGTATTTATTTCTCGCCTGACTTTCTCCTGCAAAAGCAGTCATAAGATTTGCCTGTGTTTTACTGCCGTTAAAATTCATTTATTCTCTTCTCCCTGTTTGTTTTTCTATATAATTGGCAAAATTATAAACAAATATAACATTTCGGCAAAAAAATTTTAAATATTGTTTTTGGCAGTAGAAATACTGCTTATTTTATGGTATAATATATAAGACTATATACAAAATTTGTTTCATAGAATTAATTACGTTGTTTTTATACGGCGGAACCTTTCATTGTCGTTGTGCGACATATATTTTTAAGGAAGCGCTGATTAAATCAAACGTGCAGATTGCGCCGCCGAATTTTTCGTCAGATTGTCAAAAGCGACGCAGGAATACTGACGTATTTCAAGGAGCTTTTGGCAAAAATGACGGAAAATATCGGTGCAAGATGCGCATTCAGCCGGCAGGCGTGATTTATTCAGTGGTTCCTTAAGGAGGCTTATCTTTGAAAGATACTATAAAAGGACTTCAGATTAATTATGAAGACTGTGGCAAGGGTAACCTTGTGCTTATCCTTCACGGTTGGGGTTCAAATATCACTCTTCACAAAAATATGATCGAACTTCTTTCGGCAAAATATCACGTTGTCGCTCCGGATATGCCCGGCTTTGGAGAAAGCGAAGAGCCAAAAGAACCGTGGTGCGTTGACGATTATGTTGATTTCATTCTTGAATTTCTCAAGAAGTTTGAATTTAAAAACCTCTCTGTCCTCGGTCATTCCTTCGGCGGAAGAGTAATTATAAAAATGTGCTCAAGGGATCTTCCTTTTGAAATTGAGAAGGTTATTCTCGTTGACAGCGCAGGAGTTATGCCGCAAAAATCAACTTCGCAAAAGCTTAAACAAACATCATACAAAATGACAAAAAAGATTCTTCAAAGCAGCGCCGTTTCAAAGCTGTTCCCCGACGCACTTGAAAATCTCCGCCGCAAAAACGGTTCCGCAGATTACAATGCCGCTTCTCCTATCATGCGTCAGACTCTCGTAAAAGTTGTTAACGAGGACCTTTGCGGCCTTATGCCGAATGTAAAAGCTCCGACTCTGCTCATCTGGGGTAAGAACGATGATGCTACCCCGCTTTCGGACGGTCAAAAAATGGAAAAACTTATGCCCGAAGCGGCTTTGGTTGCTTTTGATAACGCCGGTCACTACTCTTTTCTTGAACAGCAGGTACTTTTCAACCGTGTGCTTGCCTCATTTATGAATCTTTGATAATAGGAGAATACAATATGCTTATTGCCCTTTTGATAATTACAACCGTTTTATATGTCGCCGGATTTACCCTTTCGTTGATAGATTCAATGCACTTTTTTCAGCTCAACTCATACCGTTTTGACACACATACAAAATGGATAAGAGAAAATTTTTTCCGTTTTACCCCGCACTTTATCGTTTCGGTAATTATACTTATTGCCGTTGTGCTTCCTATTAAAATTGAAGCAAAAGCTATCTGCTGTTCTATACTTTTTGCGCTTTCATGCATAATAGAAAAACCGAAAAAAGCAAAGAAACCTCTTGTATACACTGCAAGAGTTAAACGAATGCTTGTGACAGCTGCGGTTTTGCTCGCTGTTTCAATTGCAGTTCCCAACATAATCTATATAAAAGAAAAGCAGTCTGTTATCCTTCTTGTATATGCTCTTGTTTATACACTTTCAATTTTTGCTGTTCTTCTTGCAAATCTTATCAACAAACCGATTGAGCTTTCAATCAACCGGCACTATATTAATGACGCAAAGAGGATCCTCGCCGAATGTCCCGACCTTACAATTATAGGCGTTACGGGAAGCTACGGCAAAACGAGCGTTAAATATTATCTTAACACCCTTCTTCGCGCAAAATATAACGTCCTTATGACCCCCGAAAGCTACAACACACCTATGGGCGTTGTCAAAACGATACGCGGTTCACTTAAAGCTACACACGAAATTTTCATTTGTGAAATGGGTGCAAAATGGGTTGGTGACATAAAAGAGCTTTGCGATATTGTTCACCCCAACCACGGTATCATCACTTCAATCGGTCCTCAGCATCTTGAAAGCTTCAAGACCCTTGACGCGGTTAAGAACACAAAGTTTGAACTTGCCGATGCTCTTCCGAAAGACGGAATGTTATTTCTCAACGGCGACGATCGGAACATAAAAGATCACGGCACAAACCGTCCGGCTTTTACATACAGTATCGGCGGCGATGCGGATTATACGGCGTTTGACATTTCCGTTTCGGACAGAGGAACGACATTCAGCGTCAGAACAAGAGACGGTGAAGTACAGCAATACTCAACAAGACTTATCGGCAGACACAACGTGCTGAATATCATCGGCGCGATTGCAGTTTGTCACCAAATGGGAATTTCACTCGCCGCGCTTAAAGGTCAGGTCAGAAAGCTTGAAGGTGTTCCGCACAGACTTGAGCTTTCGGTAAAGAACGGCGTTACAATTATTGATGATGCATACAACTCAAATCCAAGCGGAACAAAGGCCGCTCTTGAAGCGTTGAGTCTATTTGACGGCTATAAAATTCTCGTTACCCCCGGTATGGTTGAACTTGGCGAAAAGCAGAATGAACTCAACCGTGAATTTGGCAGAAATGCCGCTTCGGTTGCGGACTATGTTGTTCTTGTCGGTCAGAAGCAGGCAGTACCTATAAAAGCCGGACTTCTTGACGAAAACTATGACGAAAACAAAATTTTTATTGCGAATACAATTAACGACGCTCTTGCGCACGTTTACGCTCTTTCAAGCTTAGGCAAAAAGAAGATCATTTTGCTTGAAAACGATCTTCCCGACAATTATTAATTTTAAGGAACCACTGAATAAATCACGCCAGCCGGCTGAACGCGCATCTTGCACCGATATTTTCCGTCATTTTTGCCAAAAGCTCCTTGAAATACGTCAGTATTCCTGTGTCGCTTTTGACAATCTGACGAAAAATTCGGCGGCGCAATCTGCACGTTCGATTTAATCAGCGCTTCCTTAAAAAATTTACCGAAAGGACTTACATATATGAAAATCAAAATTGGTATTATGTTCGGGGGAAAAAGCACCGAACACGAAATTTCAATCATTTCAGCTATTCAGGCAATTGAATACCTTGACCGCAGCAAATATGACATTATACCCATTTATATAACCAAAAACAATGAGTTTTACATCGGCGAAGAAATAGGCAATATCGAAAGCTACACCAACCTTAAATCGCTTCTTGCAAAAAGTCAGCGCATAATTCTTGTTAACGATGAAAACAAGGTTAAGCTTATCAGATACCCCGGAAAAAAGTTTTCAAGCAACTATATTGACTATATCGACATAGCATTTCCTATCGTTCACGGAACAAATGTTGAGGACGGCACGCTTCAAGGTTTTCTTTCAATGATGAATATACCGTTTGTGGGCTGTGATGTTGTATCTTCCGCCGTTGGTATGGATAAGTATGTTATGAAAACCGTGCTTAAAGATAACGGCATTCCGGTTCTTGACTGCAAGTGCTACAATGCAAAGGAATATGACGAGGACAACGAAAAGATTGCTAAAGAGATAGAGGACTCAATAGGATATCCCGTTATTGTAAAGCCGGTTAACCTTGGCTCGTCAATAGGTATTTCAAAAGCAGACAGCCGTGAAAAGCTTCTTTCTTCTCTTGACACAGCGTTCAGCTATTCAGGCAAAGTTCTTGTTGAAACTGCGGTACAAAATCTCAAAGAAATAAACTGCTCCGTACTCGGTGACTATGAAGACGCCGAAGCTTCCGAGCTTGAAGAGCCTATCGGAAACGGTGAAATTCTTGATTTCAGCGACAAGTACATCGGTGACGGCTCGGCAAAAGGAGTAAAGGGCGCAAAAAGCGGTCTGAAGCTTGGCGCAAAGGGAGCAAAAGGAGCGAAGTCCGCAGGCTCAAAGGGTATGGCAACGCTCAAAAGGAAGATTCCTGCCGAAATTACAGCCGAACAAAGCAAAATAATCAAGGATTATGCTGTTAAGGCATTCAAGTGTTTAGGCTGTAGCGGTGTTTCAAGAATTGACTTTATGATGGACACAAAGACGGGCAAAATCTGGCTCAACGAAATTAATACGATTCCCGGCTCGCTTTCATTTTATCTTTGGGAACCCATAGGCGTTCCATACAGCAAACTTCTTGACAAGATGATTGACCTTTCGCTCAAACGTCAAAGAGAAGCCGAAAACATCACCTATGCTTTCGACTCAAACGTACTTCAAGGAGTCTCATTTGGCACGCATGGCGTGCGGCAGTAACGTGGGTTGAATTGATATAAATCTTTACACACATACCACGGCACGGCTTAGTACTGAACCTATTTCCACAATTTTTCGATTAAGCAATTTTACCTCCCCTGAAAGGGGAGGTGGCACACGCAGTGTGACGGCACGCATGGCGTGCGGCAGTTACGTGGGTTGGATTGATGTAAATCTTTACCACTTGCCCCACGGCACGGCTTTG
>CANQLQ010000159.1 GCA_947624755.1 uncultured Clostridia bacterium
ATTATAATTTTATATAATTTCTATCCCGCGTAATTCATGCAGGCGATGCCTGCCGCCAATTAGGGCACCCTGAATTATTCAGTGCTTCCCTTAGAAACTTCACTTGCCGCTGACATAACGGCAACCTTGGCGCTGTGAAAATTGAGTCCGCCCTGAAGCCAGACGGCATAGGGTTCTCTCAGCGGCGCATCGGCTGAAAGTTCAATCGAGGAACCGAGAGTAAATGCACCGGCGGCCATGATAACCTTGCTGTCATATCCGGGCATATCCGACGGTTCGGGAGTTACAAAAGAATCAATCGGTGAATATTTCTGTATACCTTTGCAAAACGCAATAAGGTTTTCTGCATTTTCGAGCTTTACGGCCTGAATAATATCATGTCTCGTTTCATTGGGCTTAGGAGTTACTTCAAAACCTAAAAGGGAAAACAGCGAGCTTGTAAAAGATGCGGTTTTAAGAGCCTCTCCGACAATGTGCGGCGCAGTGTAAATTCCCAAAAAAAGCTCTCTGCTTTGACCGAGTGTTGCGCCGACTTCTTTGCCGAGCCCCGGAGTTGTGAGCCTGTAGGCGCACTTTTCAACAAGATCGTGTCTGCCGGCTATATAGCCGCCGGTTTTTGCAATTCCGCCGCCCGGATTTTTTATAAGCGAACCTGCCATAAGGTCAACGCCTGCTTCGGTAGGTTCTTTTTTTTCTGTCCATTCACCATAGCAGTTATCAACCATAACTATTGCATCGCTGTTTGCTTTGGTAATTTCAACCACCTTTTTAATTTCGTCAACTGAAATTGTAGGTCTGAGGCTGTAACCTCTTGAACGCTGGATATAGACCATCTTTACGTCTTTTACTGCCTTTTCAATTGCGCCAAAGTCAAGTTTTCCGTTATCGAGCAAATCGACCTGTTTGTAATCAATGCCAAAATCCGCAAGCGAGCCTTGGTCTTTATTCGATGAACCGATTCCGATAACGGGCTGAATCGTGTCATACGGAAGTCCGCTTACACAAAGCATAGTGTCACCGGGGCGCAGTACGCCGAAAAGCGCCGTTGCAAGCGTATGCGTTCCGCAAGTGAAATTATGTCTTACAAGAGCGTCTTCAGCCCCGACCGCCTTGGCAAAAACCTTGTCTATGACTTCTCTGCCTCTGTCACCGTAGCCGTAGCCCGTTGATTCGGCAAACATTGATTCGCTTACATGGTTTTCTATAAAAGCGGCAAGCATTTTCTTTTGATTAAATTCGGTAATTTCATCAATTGCCGCAAAATCGTTTTTTGCCTGCTCAAGCGCTTTTTGAGATAAACTTTCTATTTTATAACCAAAATTAAACATATATTTACCTTTTTACTAAGGAGGGTATTCTAAACGAAGGAAACACAATTAATATTGTTCCCTTAATCAAGACCCCCGAAGCTTATTGTCTCTCTTTCACTAAATCCTATTTTTTTATAAAAGGCAATTGCACTGTCATTGAGTGCAATTACAAACACTTTTTTATTCTCTTTTTTTAGTTCGCCTGCAAGAGTAAGCACGGTTTTTTTGCCTAACCCTTTTCCTCTTTGCGATAAGTCACAAGCAACACCGCTTATCATCGCCGCCTTTTCACTTTCCGCAGCGGTTAAGGCACAGGAAAGAACCTTGTCATTTTCTGTTATCGTTTTAAGTCTTGCAAGACTTCTTCTTTGTCTGAAAGTGAAATCGGAAAGAAAACTTAAATATCCTTCCCGATTTTTCGGAAAAGAACCCGGTATTGACAACGAAATAAGATCATAAACCTTTTCAAGGTCGCCGCCGTTTTTTACATTTTCGGATATCCCGCCTTCACCGACGAACTCGAACAGTGTTTTCCTTGAGCTTTCTTTAATATCAAGCTTTTCAAATGTATCGGTTTCTGCGCATAGGCTTTTATAGCCGACAGCGCATAAAAAAGCTTTTATTTCTTCAAAATCAGCTTCGGCCTTTGCGTATACGGTCACACTGCCGTCAAAAGAACCCAAAACGGCAGCAACACTTCCCTCTTTTTCAGAAAACCAAACTTTAAAAAAATCCCTTTCAAATCCGTATGCATTCATATAACATACTATTCGCACACCGAGGGAAAAAGAATTGCAGAACTCTTCAATTTTATTTTTGTCCGTTATTTTTGCGGCTTTAAGCATTTGCATATTCCTCATAAAGAGCATGAGCCATATCCGCACAAGACTTCATATCGTCAATATCCGCAACACAGCAAGCGCTGTGAATATAACGGCAAGGAAGAGAAACGGTAATTGTTTTAATTCCGCCACGAGTTTTGTGTATAGCGCCTGCATCGTTTCCGCCGGCAATAAGCGTCTTTGTCTGGCAGGGGATATTCTTTTCTCTTGCAAGTTCAAAAGCTCTTTTAAACATTTCTCTGTCATAAATCGTTGACCTGTCCATAAAAGAAACAACAGCCCCTTCGCCCGGTATACAAACACAGTCTGCGCCCGAAACGCCCGCAACATCGGCGGCAGTTGTCGCCTCAAGCACAATTGCGTAATCGGGGTCAATAGTGAATGCGGCTGCCGAAGCTCCGCGAAGTCCGATTTCTTCTTGAACAACGAACGCAAAATTTGCATCATACGGAAGTTCGCTTTCAATCATTTTAATCATAACCGCACAGCCAAAACGGTCGTCAATTGCCTTTGAAAGAATTTTATTTTCGCCAAATTCTATAGCGGAAGACACAAAATATGCGCTGTCTCCGACACAGACATATTCTTCCGCTTCTTCTTTTGATGGCGCGCCGATATCAATATACAAGCTGTCATAAGGCGGTACTTTACCTTGCTCGGATGCGGCGGTAAGGTGAACGGGTTTTAAACCGATAACACCGAAAATCTTGTTTTTGTTTTGACTGAAAACAACTTTTCTTCCGACTATTACTTTGCTGTCAATTCCGCCGACGGTATCGAATTTAAGAAAGCCCTCACTTGTAATGTAAGTGACAATGAAGCCGACTTCATCCATATGAGCCGAAAACATAACCTTGTTTTTCGCCGTTTTCTTACCCTTCTTGAAAGCAAGTATATTCCCCATAGGGTCAACCTTATATTCGCATTTTCCCTCGATGCGGCCTATTATATAGTTGCGTACATCTTCTTCTCTGCCCGAGGTTCCGTCAATCATGCAAAGTTCTTTTAATGTTTCAAGCATTTTGCTGTTCCTCCTTTTCAAGAATAAAAGCTGAAATGAGGTCAGAGGTAAGCTTTATATCCCTTATTGAAATAACTTCAACCGGAGTATGCATATTTCTAAGCGGAATCGAAAGAAGCGCGGTTTTTACACCGCCTTTTGAATTACATATGTTGTCGGCATTTGTTCCGGTTTGAGCGGACATAACGTCATGCTGAAACGGTATGCCGTTCTTTTTGGCTACTTCTTTAAGTTCGAGCATAAAGGTTCTGTCAAGGACGGGAGAAATACCGATTGAAGCGCCCTTTTCAAGGTCGATCGTCTGTGTTCGGTCGCAAAGCAAATCGCTTGCAAAACCGACGTCAACACAGATTGCATAATCAGCGTCAATATTGAATGCGGCTGTTTTTGCACCGCTTCCTCCGACTTCCTCCTGAGTGGAAAAAACAACGGTAAGCTCTACATTTTTAAGCTTTTTTATTACGTTTTCCACCGCAATTATTACCGAAGCCATTCCGCATCGGTCGTCAAGTGCCGGCGATGAAATTCTGTCACCGAGAAGGTTTACGCCTTTCGAGTCAATAATTGCTCTGTCACCGATTTTCACAAGCTGTTCGGCCTTCTCTTTTGAATAGCCGATATCTATTGCAAGCTTTGTCACATCAATCGGCAAATCTTCATCGCCCTTTTTCATAAGGTGTGGCGGAGTAGAGCAAATAACACCCGGCAGCTTTTCACTGCCGAAAACAACAACATTAGCTCCGACAAGCGTTCTCGTATCGGTTCCGCCGACTTTATCAATAAGCAAAAAGCCTTTTTCATCAATGCCGCGAACCACAAGACCGACCCTGTCCATATGCGCCTCAAGGACAATTTTTGTTTTCCCGCCTTCGTTGAATTTTGCAATAACATTACCGAGGGTGTCAATTTCTGTTTTCATATATTGTGAAAGAATATCCTGAGCTTTTTTTGCTATTTCTATTTCATCTCCGGGTGTGCCGTAAACTTCGCAAAGGCTCAGACAAAGTTCTTTTTCTGTCATATTTGTTACACGCAATACCACAAACGATACTGCTTCCTTTCTTGGGAATCGCCGATTAATTCAGGGTATACTAAGGAATCACTGATTAAATCACGCATAAGGCTTAATACTCATCTTGCTTGCAAATTTTCTGTAATACTTTGCCAAAATACTCAATACTTTGTGTATTAACGAGTATTTTGGGGCAAAATTACGGAATAATTTACCGTCAAGCAGGATAGCTTGTATTAATGAAGCTCTTATTAACACATAAATATACATTATGTATTATATCCGCGATAAAACCAAAAATCAAGAAAAAGCGAAAAAAAGATTCGCCCTTTCAGACGAATCCCATTAGTATGAATCTTGACTGGCATGAATCGTTTTATGCTCCGAAGAGAACAAGAAGCGAAGAAACAAAAGCAAGTACAAAGAAAATTGCGCCGGCAATCTTTGTAAACTTGACAAGCTGAGCTTCCATTGTTCTGCCCTTGTTCTTGCCAAAGAAAGAATCAGCAGCACCGGAAATAGCGCCTGAAAGACCCTGCTGTTTGCTTTCTTGAAGGATTACAAGAACAATAATTACAAGAGCAACAATTATAGACACAATAGCCAATACATATTGAAGAGCAGTCATTTTATAAACCTCCGATAATTTTAACTTTTAACATTTTAACACACGATAAGACAAAAAGTCAATAGTTAAAATGTAATTGTAACTTCAGCGTGTAGAAAAAGTATGTGCCGCTTGGCAATATGCACAAAAGAAGTAAGATTATGGGGAACCCCCGGCGAAGATTCCACACCGAAAAACAGTCCGGTGGACTGTTTTTCGCCCCTCCTGCACTCTTTTAGGAAAAAATTTCGCAGCCTACAGGCTGCGATGAGGGCGCCGCCCGTAGGCCCCTGACCCTT
>CANQLQ010000160.1 GCA_947624755.1 uncultured Clostridia bacterium
TGTTTGTGTAGATTGATTCTTTTCTAAAATTAAAATTGTTTTGGGCGACCACATGGGGTCGCCCCTACGCGTGCCATGGTATTAGTATCAAAATTTATATAAATCTTCCCTGTGTAACTGCCGTAGACGAAGCTTACTTACTAAAATTTTTACAGTCAACAACACAAGTCGTTTCGCGGTATAAGAGTAAAAGCCTACATAATCTACTCCGCGTAATTGCCGCACGCCATGCGTGCCTGCGGGCGATGCCAGCCTGAGCATTAGATTTAATCAGAGCTTCCTTAATAAAATTAAAACAGCCGCGATTTTCTAAGGAAGCACTGATTAATTCAGGGTAGCTTGTATTAATCAGTGATTTCCTATAATAAAGTCGAGGCTGTTTTATTTTTTCTTCTTCGATTTTCCCGAAAAAAAGATTTCTTTCAAAGCAAGCAAAATAAGGAATCCGCCGAAAAACTTAGATAATAGATTTGTGTCTATAAAGGACAAGACTATATTACCGAGAGCCACGCCGATAAGGCCGGTCAAAATTAGGGGCAGAACTTTTTTTCTGTCGATCATTTTTTGCTTATGATAGACAATAATAGCGATAATTGCACAAGGAATAAAGAATAAAAGATTGATACCCTGCGATTTCAACTGATTAAGCGAAAGAAACACAGAAAGGTAAATAATAAGAACGGTTCCGCCTCCGAAACCCATTGAGCCTACAAGACCGGATAAAAAAGAAAAAATCCAAACAAGTATACTGTTCATTTAAAAATCAACCTTATTCCCGCCCAAATCATAAAAATGGCGAATATATTTTTTAAAAGAGTGTTGTTAAACTTTTTTAATATACAGCTGCCGAGTATTGCGCCCAAAAAACCGGGAATAATGTAAGGTACTGCATCTGAAAAAGTAACGTAGCCTCTCAACAGATAAATAGCCGAGGTTACCAAAGTAAGCGGAAAAATAATCGAAACGGTAGTAGCTTGAGCCTTTTTTTGTTCAAGACCCAAATTTTTTAAAAAGGGGACTGCTATCATTCCGCCGCCTGCGCCGAAAAGAGAATTAATAAAGCCAATCAAGATACCGTAAACACAAATTTTTTTCTTCAAAATTCACACCGCCTTATTACTATTATCCCCAAAACCAAAAAAAATTGCACGCATGGCGTGCGGCAGTTACGAGGAGCAAAATAATATTAATCATCAAATTGAGCCTGCGAATAATGGCTGTTACAATAGGGGCGACCACATATGGCCGCCCCTAAAGCAATTTTTAATTTTATAAAACATTTGCCTAATAAAAAGCATTCGCAAAACCCGCCATGCCGGGTTGACTGTAGTATAACCTGCCTAATAGCAGGGTGGTGATAGCCCGACAGCCTCACGCTCCCTTCGTCCTCATTACGGGTATACCCGTAAATCTTGGGAGGTCTGTAATCTTCTGACGGAGCGTCTCTCCAATTATAAATGTGTTGGGTTATATCAGCCAAAGTGACCGAACACAGCAGGCATTAATATTTTATTCGACCAAATTAAATTTATTCCTCGCTATCTTCTTCGTATTTTTCAATAAGCCTGTCCTCGAAAATATTTCCGATTTCGTTAAATTCATCTTCATCTTCGATTTGTACAAGGTAGTTTTCGCCTTTTTCTTCAATAACTTTGAGTATCAAAACATCGCCGTCATCGTCAAGGATTTCAATTTCATCTTCATAAACCGGGACAAGCGCAACATATCTGTTTCCGTTGTCAAGCTCAATGCGGTCAAGTTCTTCAAACATATACTCTTTCCCGTCATCATCAACAACGGTTACAAGATCGTTTTCGCTGAATATTTCATCGTTCATCATTTGAACCTCCGTGCTTTACTGATATTATTTTAATATTTTATTGCCCTGTTGTCAATATAATAAATAAACCAAATTAAAAAATTTTTTCTAATGAAATTGCATTTTAATGCGCCGACAAAAAGTTGACGTTATTTACAAAAAAATTTTTTTATTTTAATTTAAAATATATGGTATTTTATCCCAATATATGGTATAATCTCTTAATAAATATATACAATAATTTATATTTTCCATTTACTTAGGGAAACTCTGATTAAATCTAATACTCTTATTTATTAGAAAATTTTTTATAAGACAAAGCCAGAGTATTTTGGCAAAGTATTACTCAATATTTGAAAGCAAGATGAGTATTAAGCGTGTTTAAATCAGAGGTTCCTAAAGGAATCACTGATTAATACAAGCCGCTCTACTTGACGGTAAATTATTCCGTCATTTTGCCCAAAAATTCTCGTTAATACACAAAGTATTGACTTATATTTTTGGAATAAAAAGATGCTTTCAAATTGGGAACAAAGTGTTTTCGTGGTGTAAAATTATAATTTTATATAATTTCTATCCCGCGTAATTCATGCAGGCGATGCCTGCCGCCAATCAGGGCACCCTGAATTAATCAGTGCTTCCTTAATTTCGACGATACCGTCGGTATAATTTAATCAGAGCTTGACAAGATCTTTTATAACTTCGCCTGCAATAATAAGACCGACCGTGCTCGGAACAAAAGCATTACTGCCGGGAGCTTTTTTGCGTACATTTTCATCATTTGCGGTTTTTGTGTTTATCGGTTGTTCTTTTGAATAGACGACTTTAAGCTTCCTTATTCCCCTTGCTTTAAGCTCTCTGCGCATTACCTTCGCAAGAGGGCAGACAGAGGTTTTGTAGATATCGGAAACTTCAAACAGGGTTGGGTCGAGCTTATTGCCCGCACCCATTGAGCTGATAATCGGAACGCCTGCATCTGCCGCACATTCGACAAGCTTTATTTTTCCGGTAACGGTATCAATTGCGTCAACAACATAGTCGTATTTTAAAAAATCGAATTTATCTGCCGTTTCAGGCATAAAGAAAGTTTTGTGTTTTGTAAGTTCCAGTTCGGGATTTATGTCGAGAAATCTTTCTTCGGCAACATCAACCTTGAATTTTCCAATCGTTGAATGAAGGGCAATAATTTGGCGGTTGAGATTTGAAAGCGCAACTGTGTCGTTGTCAATTATGTCAAGAGCGCCGATACCCGAACGAACGAGAGCTTCTGCCGTAAAGCCGCCGACTCCGCCGATTCCGAAAACGGCAACACGGCTGTTTTTGAGTTTTTCCATTGCTTCTTTACCGAACAGCATTTCGGTTCTTTCAAATTGTTCTGTCACGCTGAAAACCACCTTTTAAAATCGGAAATAGTTTTTGATTATGCTTTTTATGTTTGTTAAAATGATTCGGCAACGATTATTTATGACGCGGACGATATCTGTTTTAATTCGTCAAACTGACGTGCAAGATTTGATAAAAAACAATTTACAGGGCGACCGCTTGGAATTTTACTCCATATAAATTAAGCAAATTAATTTGTGATAACCTTGGTCTTTGTGTCCTATAGAATTTATAGAGTAAGGGCAGTTACATTTTAACCACAACGACTTTTTCAATTCCGTAATACTTAAAAAGTTCAATTGCCGTTTCGTCAATTTCTTCGCCGAGAGATACAATCGGTATCGCGGGAGGACAGCTTACTGTTGCAAGCGCGAGAATTTTACCGAGGCAGTTTTCGATTTTTTCCTCCCGACATGAACAAAAAATAGCATTATGTGCGCTTATTTTTTGCTTTGGAATTATCTGTTTCGGCGGCAGTGTTTTTATTTCTTCTTTTCGTTGAAGTGAAAGAAGAAGCGCTTTTAGCTTTTCAAGTTCGGATATATTATTTTGCGGCGTGAACATCATCACGAGAAAATCGGAATCTGAAAATTCAACATAAATTTTTCCTTTTTCAAGTATTTTTGCAAGCTCATCACCTGTATATCCGAAGGCTTTGGGTTTTAGTGTGATTTTCAGTTTTTCGTCTCCGACAAGTTCAAAGCCATGGTTTACAAGTTCATTTTTCAGCTTTTCAATTTCTTTTGAAAAAACCGAAAGGTCAGCCCTGAATTTTTTTTCAAGATAAATATTAGCCTTATCAAGTGATTGAAGAATTAAGTATGACGGGCTTGTTGAAGCGAAAAGAGCCATTGCCCTTTCAGCCGTTTCTGAAAACATATCCGGTGCGCAGTCGGAGATGTGAAGATAACCGCTTCCGGTAAGGCAGGGTAGAGATTTGTGTGCGGAATCGCAGCACAAGTCTGCGCCGAGATAAATAGGGTGTAGATTTTCGGGAAGAAAATTAAGGTATGCGCCGTGAGCGTTATCAACGAAAAGGAGAATATCGTTTTTATGGCAGACTTTGGAAAGAGCCTTTATATCGGATATATTTCCAAGATAGTCGGGGCTTGTAAGGTAGACCGCTGTCGGCTTTTTAGGTAAGGAAAAAATAATTTTCTCAAGCCGTTCGGCCGTGATATCACAGCTTATATAACTTCCATTTTCCGGAAAAATCCAGCTTGTTTCGATGCCTAACAAAGCGGCGGAGGTAACGAAAACCTTATGAGCGTTCCGTCCGGCAAGAATAAACGGATTTTCGCCTTTTTCTTCGGCATAAAGCTTTAAAAGGTAGAGCATCGCCCGAATGGAAAGCGATGAGCCTTCCGCAGAATAAACGGTTCGTTTTGTACCGAAAAGCTTTGCGGCATTTTCTTCGCTTTCTCTGATAATACCCGTTGAAGAATAAAGCACATCGGCTCCCGGAATTTCGGTTATGTCGTTTTCTTCAAAGCCGAGGAAGTCTTTGCCCTTGTGACCGGGCATATGAAACCTTGCAAGGCAGGAACTTCGGTATTCATTTATGAAGTCACAAATCGGTGTGTTCATTTGGTGGGACTCCTTTCTTGTCTTGCCTGGAATTTTGATTGTTGCGGTGAGTTTGCTTCTTTTTTTTATTTGATAAAACAGGTAAATGCGGTCTGTGCTTCCGGATAAGCCTTTTTCGTGAGGGTTGGGTTATTATTTTCTCTCTGATTTTGGTTTGAGCTTCTTTGTTGTAATTTGTGCAAATTATCGGTTTTGACTGCCGTCGGCGAACTTTTCTTTTGAAAGAAAAGTTCCAAAAGAAACATTG
>CANQLQ010000161.1 GCA_947624755.1 uncultured Clostridia bacterium
GGTAGTTCAGTTGGTTAGAACGCTAGCCTGTCACGCTAGAGGTCGACGGTTCGAGCCCGTTCCGGGTCGCCATTTTTGGTGGGTCAATAGATCTGCCATATGCCTCTGTAGCTCAGTTGGTAGAGCAGAGGACTGAAAATCCTCGTGTCATTGGTTCGATTCCGATCGGAGGCACCAAATTTGCGGATGTAGCTCATCTGGTAGAGCGCCACCTTGCCAAGGTGGAGGTAGCGGGTTCGAGCCCCGTCATCCGCTCCATTTTTTAATCGGTTCTACAACTGTGGAACCGATTTTTTATGCGAAGAATAAAGCGAAAACAAAAAAGACAGGCTGCCCAAAGGTAACCTGCCTTTTTCTGTTATGTTCACGAAATAGAATATGTGGCTTTATCAATAGCCTTTTACTTGAAAATAGCCTTAAAAACAACTCTGAGCCAATTAAACAGAGAAATCAAGAATGAGAAAAGTCTTGAGTGTTTATTTGTAGGTTCATCATACTTTTCATATGCAGTCCAATTCTCTGTGTGGCAGTTTTCCGGCGTAAGCGGCTGGGTCATTCCCAACTTGCCGTCAGTAACTTCATCATAGTAATCAAAGCGCATGAACTGGGTATAGCTGTCGGCATAATCGTCAATCGTAAGCTGTCTGGTCGCTCTGGCAAATTCGTACATCAATTGTTCCTCATTGCCCCAGTCGGAATGGCTCACGCCTTTGATAAAGAATGTATAGTCCGGATACATACAGGTCGAAGCGTCAATTTGCTTGTCAGGGGAAATATATTTGCCCTTGCCCTGCGCTTCTCTCATAGCTATATATTCATCGCTAAATGTGGTATAAATCGAAGAAGTTGTTGCGCCAAAGGAAGCTTTTTCAACGGAAGCAAGCTGGTCGCCGATTTTATCGGGTTCGGAAATTATCGGTCCCATTTGGAAACCGTATTTGGCAAGTATGCAAAGATTCAGGCCGTTCTGTTTAATTCCCTTCATTATGTCTTCAATATTTTCAAAAACTTCGTTGTGGTATCTCTCGATTTTTTCAATAAGTCCCGCATACTGCGTGCGCTTCTCGCTGCCTTCAGCGCCGAAAACATATTTAATTGCATCTTCATAGTCCTCACCTGTAACACAAGCCCAATAGCCCGGCCAAGTAAAGAAGGTTGAAAGCGCCAATGCCGAAGTAACGCCGCCAACAAGCTTATCATAAAGCGTATTTTTCACAACGTCCGTAAGGGTATCAATTACACCGCCCTTTGTTAAAAGATCAACGGTTGTTGTGATAAGCTCGGGAATGCTGAACATTCCGAGAGCATTGCAGTCGATTAAAAATCTGTTCATAGCGTTTCCGTCAATATGAAGCTTACCGCTTATAGGGTCGCTCATTACTTCGGAACCGTATGATACTCCCGAACCGAAAGAAACGGAGCAAACATCGTCATAACCGTATTTTGCAAAATAAGCCGTACCGACAGTCGTGCCGAGACATGATAAAATAAAACCGACTTTTTTGCCGCCTTCGATTCTTCTTACAGCCTGAACAAATTCATGAAGACCCTCGATAGTTTCCATTGGGTCAAGACGCCAGTCATAATAGTAGCGGTATATATGATTTGATACAGGTGTAGATCTTGACAAAATATTTTGGTTATTTCTCTTGCTGTTTGCGGACAAGCCGGAACCGTTGGTAGCCTCGCCGTTATTGTCCAAAAGCGCATCGCCAAGAAGCTCACTGACTTCCTTTTGGAGATTTTTGTAATAATTATCCCACTTGTCGGTAAGCAGACCTTCAACCAAAAACGGATAAAGGATATTTGCCAAAGACTCCGTTAAGGTGGACTGAGAATCATCATCATCCGAACCCAGAAGATCCCTCCACTCAAGGATTTTGTTGCCGTCCTTGTCATAGATAGGATCGCTGTCGCCGTAAATTCTGATAAGGGGAACGGTTTCGTCAATGGTATAAGGGTCATCGGCCGCCGATACTGTAAACACAGGTACGGCTATCATGAACAACATTACCATTGTCAAAAATACTGATATTGCTTTTTTCATAATTAGCATCTCCTTTTTTAATTTGTATTAAAATCATATAGTTCCCTACTGTATGATGATAAAAAGCATTCCATAGTGGTAAGTTTTACATCTTATTTTGAGTTGATTATAGCAAATGTGATACTGAAAGTCAACCTTTTTTTAGAAGTTGTCGAAAAGACAAATTAAATCGCTCTTTTTTAACGATAACGGGTCAAAAAGGGGTCGAAATGAGGGGTCTAAGTAAATTTTCAATGGAGGTAAATTGTCATGTCAAAAAAGGGAGAAAATATAAAAAAGAGAAAGGATGGCCGTTATGAAGCAAGATATATAAAAGGAAAAGATGATGACGGTAAAGCAATATGGGGTTATGTTTATGGAAAAACGTACAAAGAAGTTAAACAAAAAAGAGAAATTAAACTATTTGATTTACGACGTGCTTCAGAAACAAAAGTTATGAGCATTAATATAAATTCAATTATAGACGATTTTTTATTACAAGAAAGTTTTCAAGTAAAAGAATCAACCTTCGCTCATTATAAAAATATCATAGACACTCATGTTAGGCCGGATTTAGGAAGCTTTAATAGTTCTGTTCTTAAGTCAACAGACATCGAAAACTTTGCTTATAACAAACTAAACAACGGACGCTTAGATGGTTCGGGCGGATTATCTCCTAAAAGCGTTAAAGATATGTTGACATTGTTGAAAAAAATACTTAGATACGGAGTACAAAAAAATTCGATAAATGAGGAAGTATTACATTTTTCTTTACCGAAAACTAAGAAAAATAAAATCCAAGTTTTGTCTAATGAAGACCTAAAATTGATTGTTTCTAAAACTCAAACAAGTGCAGATATCTGTGCTTTCGGAATTTATTTTTGTTTGAACACCGGATTACGGATAGGTGAAATATGTGCATTAAAATGGAGCGATTTTAACTTTGATAATAAAACATTATCTGTAAATAAAACAATGTCGAGGATTTATGATTCTGCTTCCGGAGCAAAACATAAAACGAAAATAATTATAGATACACCAAAAACACAGACAAGCGATAGAATTATTCCTCTGCCTGATTTTATGATTGAGGCGTTAATGCTAAGAAAACAATTAATTACCGGTGAAGACTCATATTTTTTAACCGGTTCGCAAAAATTTATCGAACCAAGAACATATTACGCAAAATACAAGCGTTTTTTAAACGATAATGGTTTATGTTCTTATTCGTTTCATGCATTAAGACATACATTTGCAACACGATGTATTGAAATAGGGTTCGATCCTAAGACTTTATCGGAAATCTTAGGTCATTCAGATGTTAAGGTCACATTGGACAGATACGTTCATCCGTCAATGGACTTAAAGAGAAATTATATGAATATGCTCTCTTGCGTATAAGGGGTCAAAAAGCAAAATAAAATCTCACAATATATTTATTTTTAGGCGCTTACAAACAAAAAATCATTAGTTAGGGAACTATATGATTTTAAAAAAAGCATGGCAGGAAATTTTATGTAAGCGAAATATGACTAAAAACGACAAAGTTAAGCAGGACAGCTTGTATTAATCAGTGATTACTTAAGCCTTATGCGTGATTTAATCAGAGATTCCCTTAAGTATAGCATCAAATCCTGTGGTTCTGACTGCATTTTTTGACTCCTTTATCTTGAATTTTCTATTCCTATTCTTAACTATGTCGTCTATTCTTATGCCGTCTTTTCTTGTCGTTTATACAGAATTTTTCGCGGTCTTGTAAAACACAGAACCGGGGCTGTGTTCATTGTAAATACAGCCCTCGGTGTAATGAGAAATCCCCTTTTTTACGCAAACGAAGGAATTGTTTTATTGAATTATTGATTAAAAATCAAAATAGCGGTGAGCTGTTATCCACAGCACATCGCTTTTTTATTTTTTAAACAGTTTTTCAGGTCCTATTGCCGATCTTCCGTTATATTCACAGTAATACGGTCTGCAAATTTCATTGATAAAACCTAAGGAAGCACTGATTATATTATTCTGTTTTTCTTCAGTTTTGTACAAAAAAACAAAGTCCAATTTCTTAGGATTGAACTTTGTAAGAAACAAGTTATATTATATACCCGTTTTTCCTTTTTTATTTTTTCTAAGAATTAACTGTATTTTTTATTATTTTTTAATGGAAATCATTGCTTACTGTACACTGTATTTCCTGTCTTTTATCGAACACAGAATTATTCTGAGAAAGTGCTGATTCTATGGTTACAGAGACTTTGATACAAATAGGAAGTCCTTACGCATCGGTATCAAATAGTTTTGCAGTTGTATTTTTGATTAACAACAGATTTTCAGCTATTCAAGATATTTCAATATATCTTTTGGAGTATGTAACAGCGGGAAAGATAAATTCCTTCTTTCTTTCAGCTGACCGCTCCGCTCTAAGTACCACCCTGCCTGTATTGCGGTCATTCCAATATCGCTTGCCGCCTCCAATTCGTTATCACCGCCATCCCCGATATACAGACATTCATTTGGTGTCACGTTTAATTCTTCTATACATTTTATAAAAATTTTGGGATTCGGCTTTTTTATTCCCTGTTCAAATGACAGATACATATTATCAAAATACTTTGCAAGTGCGCTTTGCCTTATGACGCCTACTTCTTCTGAATAACAATTGCTGATCAATACGATCTTTCTATTTGACCGTTTTATTGTTTCCAACACAGCTATGATCTCCGGATTTAAGCTTTCAAAACAATGTTGTTTTGTGGAGATCCTCTTTTCAACAATATATTTTAACAAATGTTCATGATATAGATTATGCTCTCTCAGTATTTTTTCCAACACATCTTCCAATGTTAAGGAAGCTCTGATTAAATCTAATACTCATATTGATTAGCAAATTTTTCGTAAGACAAAGCCAAAAACGCAGGCAATACTTTGTGTATTGACGAGTATTTTGGCAAAGTATTACGGAAAATTTGCAAGCAAGATGAGT
>CANQLQ010000162.1 GCA_947624755.1 uncultured Clostridia bacterium
GTAAAGGTTAGTTTTTTCCAAATTATACTTTGTTCTTTTTTGTCTTAGTCTGTAATAGACTTTTTTTCGCGGCGTAAGAGAAAAAGTCTGCTTAATCTTCCTCGCGTAATTCCTGTGGGCGATGCCCACCGCCATGCGTGCCGCCGATGCCCTAAAGTTTATTCATACATTAATTTTTCCAAAAAATTACTAAATATTAATAAGTAAAATGAAAAAGTTTTAAGTAAAATTTATTGTATTTTGTTTTGAAATATGGTAGTATAATTATAAGTTCTTATATACTGATTATTCATTTAAAAGCAGACTGCGAACGGCGAGATTTTTCTAATCAGGCAGGGAAGGCGGTGCCGGGAATACTTTTCGGTATTCCAAGCCCTTACGAAGCATGGTGTGAAGAATATCGGCGTGAACGGCTGATTTTAATTGAGGATCAGTATTTAGGGAATCACCGATTAATACAAGATGCCCTGCTTGACGGTAAATCAGGGTGTCCCGAATTAATCAGAACTTCCTTAGCTTTTTTAAAATTTTAAACAGGAGGAAAATCTATGAAAAAGTCAATCAGAGCTATCGTAACATTAATTTTCTGCCTTAGTCTTATCATGGCAACATTTATTCCTGCTTATGCAGCAAGTGTAGCCCAGGTAAAAGGCGTAAAGGCAACTAATATTACGTACAACAGCGCCGTTCTTACATGGACTAAAGCTTCCAAGGTCAGTGGCTATGAAGTTGAAAGATATAATGCCAGCACCAAAAAATGGTCTAAAACCGGAAGCGATCTCAAATCAAGCAAAAACAAATTAAATCTTACAAAACTCACAACAGGCAAAACCTATAAATACCGTGTTCGCGCATTTACAAAGAATCTGTTAGGCCGCAAAACATACGGTAAATACAGCTCAACAGTAAGCGTTAAGCCCATGCCTGCAAAAGTTACCGGATTCAAGGCATCATCAATCACCGCAACATCTGCAAAACTCACTTGGAAAAAGGTTGCCGGTGCAACAGGCTATAAAATCCAGCTTTATAAGAATAAAAAATGGACGAATTACAAGACTGTTAAAACCAACTCTCTTTCCGTTACAAAGCTTACCGTCAACACAACCTACAAATACCGTATTGCCGCTTACAGAACAGTCAGCAAGAAAAATTATGTAGGCGCATATACAAGCTCTCTTTCAGTAAAAACAGCAGTCGGCGCAGTCAGCGGTCTTAAAGTTTCAATCACTTCGCCGACAAGCGCAAAGGCTACATGGAGCAAGCTTTCCAATGTTAGCGGTTACAGCGTTGTTCTTACCGACGCAAATGGAAAGAAAATCGTTTCAAAGAACACTACAAGTACAAGTTATTCTTTTAAGAACCTTATTCCCAAAGCAAAATATACTCTCAAAGTTACAGCTTACAAAACCATAAGCAAGAAAAATTATAAAGGCAAAACCGCAAGCAAAACTGTCGCCACAACATTTGCCGCTCCGACAGCTCTCAAGACAACGGTAAAACCGACCTCAATTGCTGTTTCCTGGACAAAGGCGGCAAACGCTCAGGGATACCGTGTAAATCTTTATGACAAGAACGGAAAGCAGATCAAATCCGTTTACACAACAAGCACTAAGTATACTCTTAGTAATATTACTCCCAACAGCACATACACAGTAAAGGTTTACTCCTATATAACCGTATCGGGCACAAAGTATTACAGCAGCGCTCTTTCATCGGCAGCTCTTAAAACAACCGTTGCCGCTCCTACAGCGCTTAAGGCTTCAAAGACCACTTCAACCTCAGTCGACCTTTCCTGGTCTGCGGCTGCAAACGCAAACGGATATGAAGTTCAGTACTACACCGGCGGCGCATGGAAAACTGCCACAAAGACAACAGCTTTGAAAGCAACAGTTTCTTCACTCGCTTCAAACACAGCTTATAAATTCAGAGTACGTGCATATATTACCGTATCTTCAACAAGCTATTATTCAGCTTTCACTTCCGAAGTATCAGCCACAACTTTTATCGGTTCTGTAACAAACATTAAATTAGACGGAATTTCATATTCATCGGCTGCTATTTCATGGCCTGCAGTAAAAGGCGCAAACGGATATGTTGTATCGTGCCCGGGTACTGCAACTCAGGACATTACAGACACATCTACAATCATTTCTTACCTTGAGCCGAATACTCAATACACAGTAACCGTTAAAGCATATAAAACAGGAGCAAATAACAGCAAAACTTATTCGGGCGCAAAAACATTAAACATAAAAACAGACGTTGATTTCCAACACAGGTATAACGCTGAGTACTTCTATATGGACAAATCATATGACAAAGATCCGTCTTCATCATTTGTTCTTAGATGGGAAGAAATAAATAACGCAGTTTATACCGTTTATTGCGGCGGAAAATCCATAGCAACAGTTAATACTAATTATCTTGAAGTCACAGAAGAAGCAACACAAACATTTTCTGCAAGCATTTCAAAGGCTGACGATTACAAAACCAGAGTTTCTTGGCAGCCGCAGTATGGCGTAAGCTCTTATACCGTTCAAATCGCTGACACAACAACCAAAAAATGGGTTGATTATGGTTCTTACAGCGGAACAACTTATGCTGACTTCTATCTTGCACCGAACACAACTTATGTTGCAAGAGTAATTGCGGCAATGAAAACCTCCGCTGCTTACACAGTCGTTGCAGCCGACAAAGACAATTCAAGCCGCACATCAAGTTCAAGAATGATTTATTCTTCACAGCGTCCCCAGATTTATGCCGTTACGGAAACATATAAAACTCCGGCTCCACCCGCTTTCAATGCAAACAGCAACGAAAACAAGACCCTTTATACATTGATGGCTGTTCAGGCTCTCAACAACACGAAGTATGAAAAAGGCAAAGTTACCATTGCCTCAGATATGGATATTGTTGATGTATCCCTTTCTGACACAATAGTCTACGTTTTGGGTGCGCCTCTTTATCTCGGAGGTCTCCTCGAAAAATACCCTGAACTTCAAGCAGAGATGAAGGATCTTCTCAATCTTCTTGCGGCTACCGATTCCCAGACCGTTGCATTTAACAGCGGCGTCGGCAATATGAATACTACAAGCACTCAGTACATCTTTGACTCAACAGGTAAAGCCCGTCAGGACGCAAACAACAGACCGTTAACCTTTGAGGTTAATAGGTCAGTTAAAACAACCCCGTTTGATTTTGTCTCACCGAACTCGGCTGATGCATATTTTTACAACAGTCAGGATGTTGCAAATTTTGCAAGCAAGATTTCAAACGTAAAAGTTTCAAAGAGCGGAACAATTACAACCATTACCCTGACTCTTAAAGAAGAAGATACCGATTCAACAAAGGGAGCAGCCGCCACACCGATTCACAATGGCTTTGTAAACGGTCTTCAAGACCAGATTTCAGCTTTGGACGGTGCAACTCTTCAGCTCGGCAAGAGCAAAGACAATAAAAAATCAACTGAAATAACCTTTGATATTAACGCAAACGGAACTCTTAACAACTACAAAGTATATGCTCCGATCAGAATGAAAATGGATAGTTCGGAAGCAGGTCTTACCATTAACATGGTAATGGACGGAGCTTTCACTTGCGATTACAAATTCACAAGATAACAAATCCGTTTTTCAAGAGGCGCTTCAATGTGCCTCTTGTTTTTTTTGTTTGCCTTTTTACCAATCTTCACTTAAAAGGTGAAACCGTGCGGTGAGGATTTTAAATAATTATTTGTATTAATAAAATGTTATTTGACTTTATTGTTTAAATGGTATAAAATATTTTTGTATAATAAAGAAAGGCAGATATTCTAAATGAAAATTGAAAAAAAATATCTTCAAATAATAGCTATCTTAGTTGTAGGCTTATGGATAGGCTGCATTGTTTTTGCTGTCAGCGCCACCTATGCAAAAAAGAAGTATGCCGCACCGCCGACAAGCGCTTTTTATGACATTTCGACTTATTCTCCGGCAACTACTACTGCTGCTCTGCCGACCGAATCCGAATCTCAAACGACCGCCGCCGAAACAACCGCTTCAGAAAAAGATACAACCGAGGACTCGCAGACAACCACAGAAGAAGCTTCCGCCCTATCGGTTCCTAAAACTAAAAAAGAAGTTATCGACGCATATATCACAGCGGTCAACAACCTCAAACGTACCGATAACTTCACTCTTGCAATCATGGAAGGACTTGAAGTTAAGATAGACGAAATAACCGGCGGCTCAACGGCAAAATCTCTTGTTCAAAGGCTTATTGACCAAAACTCAAACAAAACCCCCGAAAATCACAAGTTTGTCAACGGAATGGATGCCGGCGGACTTTCCCCCAACCAGGTAATTGCACCGAGAAATATTGACGCTTCTCTTTCGGCAAACGATGTTGTTTCGGCAACTGCGAAAAAAATGTCTAAGACTGCCTACAAGCTTACAATAAATCTCGGAAAAGCGCTTCAATCTCTCGATTCACCTGCTCCGGGATATTCAACGGCTCTTAATGTTCTCAGCACGGATACGCTTGATTTGCCCTCATCAATATCAATTTCGGAAATGAACGTAACTTACAACAATTCCGTAATCGAAGCCACAATTGACAACGAAGGCAGACTTCTTAATATCAAACATTACGTTGAAGTTCCTACCGCGGACATTGAAGGAAGGATAACTCTTGCCTCCGTTACACTCAAGCTTCACGGAAACTTCACAGGAACATACACGATAACTTATTAAGGAAGCTCTGATTAAATCTAATACTCAGCACGCATGGCGTGCAACAATTACGCGAAGTAGATTATGTATGCTTTTACTATTACGCCGCGAAACGACTTGTGTCGTTAACTATAAAAATTTTAGTAAGTAAGCATCGCCCACAGCGGTTACACAGTGAAGGTGTATGTAAGTTTTTACACTAACACCATGCCACGCGTAGGGGCGACCCCGTGTGGTCGCCCACGGGCATCGGCAGGCATCGCCTGCACGAGTTACGCGAAACAGATTTATAC
>CANQLQ010000163.1 GCA_947624755.1 uncultured Clostridia bacterium
TTGAGCGCAGCCGTACGTCAGCAATGTTTCTTTTGGAACTTTTCTTTCAAAAGAAAAGTTCGCCGACGGCAGTCAAAGCCAATAATTTGCACAAATTAAAACAAAAAAGCTCAAACCAAAAATCAAGAAGATAAAAAGGGGAAATTTCAGGATAAAGTTTGTTGTAAAAATTAGGGAATCACTAATTTTTACAAGCTGTTCTCCCTGACGGTAAATTAGGGACTCCCTGAATTAATCAGTGATTCCTTAAAATAAAAGACCGATTAAAAAATGAATAACAAAAGACAGAAGATATGCAAAAACCGTCTGGTAGAAAAGAGCGAAAGCAGTAAGTTTTAAACTGCCGAGCTCTTTTTTCATTGTGCCAACCGCAATAATGCACGGCGGACAGAACAGATTGAACGCAAGGAAAGAAAGCGCGTCCGCAGTCGTTATTGGGGGCAGAGAAGATGAAAACATCGAAAGAGTCCCTATTACGTTTTCTTTTGCAAAAAGACCGGATATGACCGCCGAAGCGCATTGTGCGTTTCCGAATCCAAGAGGAGTAAATAAAGGAGAAATAAAATTGCCGAACAGGCCGAGAAAGCTTTTGTCAAAAGAAGCGGCTTCGGATATCTCTCCGTTTATAAATCCAAAAAAGGAAAGCGCCCAAAGGAAAACAGCCGAAAGAAAAATTGACGAAAAAGCTTTTTTAACAAAACCGCCGCTTTGCTTTAACGCTTTTTTTACCGCTTCGGCAACCGACGGAAGAGAGTACGCGGGAAGCTCAATGAGAAAAGACGAGTCCTCTTTGAAAAATTTGTGATTTTTTAAAAGCTTTGCTGAAAAGATAACGGCAAAAACAGAAAGAAGAAAAGCAAAAACAAGAGTAAGATTTTTGCTTTCAAAATTTTTTTGGGCAACAAGGGCAATTACCGTCACTTTTGCACTGCAAGGTATAAACGGCGTGAGCATTACGGTGAGATTGCGGCTTTTTTTGCTTTCAATTGTACGCGCGGACATCATACCCGTCACACTGCAGGTTGAGCCGACAAGAAAAGATATAAGCGATTTTCCCGAAAGAGCTGAATTTTTGAAAACGGCATCGGTAAGAAACGCCGCCCTTGACATATATCCGCTTTCCTCAAGCAGAGTCAGTGAAAAAAACAGCATAAAAATCTGGGGCAGAAAGCCGAGGACGGTAAAAACAGCCGAAAGAACAGCATTTTCAAAAAGGCTTAAAACCGAAGGCGGACAATTCGCTTTAGTCAGCAAATCAATAAGAAAGACCGACAAATTTTCACTGAATATTTTTTCAAAAAAATCTGAAACGCTTGAGCCTATAACGAAAATGCTAAGATAATAAACGAGAAAAACAAGCCCGAAAAAAATCGGAAAAGCAAGAAAGCGGTTAAGAACTATTTTGTCTGTTTTTTCGGTAAGCTTTCTTTGACCTTCCGTTTCGATTGCACAAAATGAAATTATTTCATCAACGAAACCGTAACGCTTAGAAATAAGCTCTGCTTGCGTTTTGCCGTCTTTTTCAAAGCGGAGTTTTTTCTGCTTTGTTCCGATAAGCGAAACCGCTTTTTCGGCGCACGCCGAAACATCAATTTTGTTTTTTGCGCATATATTTATTACCTCAATGCCTAAAGCGGCGCTAAGGTCTTTTTCAGACACAAAGCCGCTTCTTTTGAAATTGTTCAGCACAAGTATTGTCGGTATTCCCAGTTCAAGAATTTGCGTCGTAAGGTAAAGACTTCGCCTTAGATTGCGGCTGTCTGCAAGATTTATTATTACGTCGGGTTTTTCGTAAAGAAGATAGTTTTCGGTTGCTTTTTCATCGGGAGAAAACGCCGACAGAGAATAGACGCCGGGCGTATCGGCTATTGTTATATTGCTGTGGTTTTTCAAAAGGGCTTCTTTCGCCTTTACGGTCACACCCGGTCTGTTGCCGACATATTCGTTTGAACCTGTCATTAAATTAAAAAGTGTGCTTTTTCCGCAGTTAGGATTGCCCACAAGAGCAATTTTTTTATTTTCTTCCAAGGCTTACACTTCCAATCGAAAAAATAAAGGGGCTGTCGACCCTACGCGTTTTGCGACAGCTCCTTGTTAATATTTATGAATAGGAAGTCCTTGAAATTACTTTAGGGAATCGCTGATTTACAGTCAAGAAAGATTACTTGTATTAATTAGTGATTCCTTAGAAATTTCCGATATTAACGTACTTTAAGGAACCACTGAATAAATCACGCCAGCCGGCTGAACGCACATCTTGCACCGATATTTTCCGTAATTTTTGCCAAAAGCTCCTTGAAATACGTCAGTATTCCTGCGTCGCTTTTGACAATCTGACGGAAAATTCGGCGGCGCAATCTGCACGTTCGATTTAATCAGCGTTTCCTTAATATCCGCAGATTTTGCAATTTTTGAGATGTTCATTATAAGTTGTGGCATAGTAAAAGTTATTGTCGCTGTCGGTCACAAAATATACATAGTCTGTATCGGCAGGATAGAGAACCGACCTTATAGCTTCAATACCCGGATTGCATATTGCTCCGGCAGGTAAATCGGTGCATTTGTAGGTGTTGTAAAGTTCACCGTATTTTGAGGTATCCCCGTCAAGATAAGGCGAAGAATAAACATAATCGTTTACATAGTGAATGGTAACGTCACTTTGAAGTCTCGGAAAATCCGATCTTTTGAGCCTGTTTTGAAAAACGGACGAAACCTTTTCCATCTCATCTTTGAATCCGGCTTCTCTTTGAACTATAGAAGCAAGGATTATAACGTCATCAATTGAAAACCCAAGCTCTTTAGCCTTTTGTTTGTATTCATCGGTGAGCTTTTTATCGGTATTTTTTAAAAATCTCGAAAGAGCCGCAGACGCGCTTTCACCTTTGTAAAATTCATAGGTATCGGGAAAAATATATCCTTCAAGCGCATACGCTCTGTCTGTTGCGTCAATGTTTTTGAGGAAAGCAAAGTTTTCGCGGTAGGCATCAATATTGTTGACCTCTTTCATAAAATCCGCAGCGGAGCAGACACCGCTTTTCTCAAGCTTTTTCGCAATTTGAACGGCGGTAAAGCCCTCGGGGAAAGAGACGGTGACGGTCAAAGAATCCGTGACTGCCGGTTCTGTCGTTTCGGGTGTAAGACCTCCGGTATTTCTTTTTACCAAAGCAAAAGTGCAAACGCCTGCAATACTGACTATTAAAATTGCAATAATTATTAAAATTGCAATAATTACTTTTTTCATTTTTTTCATATAGTAAACTCCTTTAATTTTATTTGTCTTTATTTGTCTTATGGATTATAACATATAACTACTAAAATTTAAATAAAAAGCATAAAATATAAGAAAAATGTAATAATTGAGGAATATATTTACAAATAGGAAAAATATTTTCAAAGTATATAATTATAAATTAAATAAAATAATGAAAAGGAAGATAAAAGCATATGTTTTTTTAATAAAGACTTGAAAAAAAACGCAGATTGTTATAAAATGAATGGGTAAACTTTATATTCGGAGGAATAATAAATGGTATCAGCAGGTGATTTCAGAAATGGCGTTACATTCGAAATGGATGGCAACGTACTTCAAATTATCGAATTTCAGCACGTTAAGCCGGGCAAAGGCGCAGCTTTTGTTCGTGCAAAGGTAAGAAACGTAATAACAGGTTCTGTTGTTGAACGTACATTCAACCCGAACGATAAGTTCCCTACCGCTTTCATTGAAAGAAAAGATATGGAATATTCATACAGTGACGGCGATCTTTATTACTTTATGGATTCCGAGACTTATGAACTCGTTCCGATTAGCGCAAGCGAACTTACAGACAGCTTCAAGTTTGTAAAGGAAAATATGGTTTGTAAGATCCTTTCTTACAAAGGCAAGGTTTTCGGTGTTGAACCGCCAAACTTTGTTGAACTTCAGGTTACAAAAACCGATCCGGGCTTTAAAGGCGATACAGCAACCAACACAACTAAGCCGGCAACCCTTGAAACAGGTGCTGAAGTTAAAGTTCCGCTCTTCATTGATGAAGGCGAAATGATTCAAATAGACACAAGAACAGGCGAATATATGGGTCGCGCATAAGGCTCATTTCAAGAAAGGAAAAAGAATTATGTCAGTTTCAGAAAAAGTTGCTTATCTCAGAGGCCTTATGGAAGGTCTTGACCTCGATGAAGATAAAAAAGAAAACAAGCTTCTCGCAGCCGTCGTTGATACTCTCGATGAAATCGCTTCAGAGCTTAGTGATGTTGATGAAGATATCGTTGAACTCAGCGATTATATTGAAGAGATAGACGAAGACCTCGGCGAAGTTGAAGAAGTCGTTTATGATCTTTGTGACGAAAATTGCTGCTGCGATGATGACTGCGACTGCGACGATGATTGCGACTGCGAAGAATGCGACTGCGTTGAATTTACTTGTCCTCAGTGCGGCGAAGACGTTGCTGTCGACGTTGACTGCATCGAAGACTGCGGTGAAGAAGGCCATTTAAAATGCCCGAACTGCGGCGCAGATATCGAATTTGAAATCGAAGAGGACGAGGACTAAGAATAGTCTTACCGGTTCTGCTTGATTTTGCGAAAAGCTTATAAAAAATCCGAAAAAATAACTTTGACGGATAGATATTGAAATGAAAAACGGTGCATTCCATATTGGCGATGCACCGTTTATTTTTCATGAAAACCGTGTATAGTCTCTCTTTTTCTAATATAAACAGGTATGTCGGGCACGCATGGCGGTGGGCATCGCCCACAGGCACGCATGGCGTGCAGCAATTACGCGTGTTGGATTGATGTAAATCTTTACACACATTCCACGGCACGGCTTAGTGCTGAACCTATTTTCGTAATTTTTCGATTAGGCAACTTTGCCTCCCCTGAAAGGGGAGGTGTCACACATAGTGTGACGCAGCCTGTCGAAAAAGTCCGGCAAAAGCTGGGCTTTTTACTGTATTTGTGGTATAATAAAAGCGGTGATAAAAAT
>CANQLQ010000164.1 GCA_947624755.1 uncultured Clostridia bacterium
GAATAAGGATTTACGGCGCGGCTGACAGAATTAATTTCTATTCTGCGGCAAGTCTCTTTACCGTTTTCAACGCCGCGTAAAATAAGGTTGTACTTACCTTTCTGATTATTTATTTTTTCGACATATTTTGAATTTGTAGGCGAAACAATAACGACTTTACCGTCATAAATACCTTGTTTATTCGCCTCGTCAATAAAACAGTCGGCAAAACCACGAAGGAAGTTACCTGTTCCGAACTGTAAAATAGTTTCTTTCATAATTCTCCTTCAGATTTCTGCACCATAAAATAAAAATAGAATCGGTGCGGTTTGATTGGCTGTCAAAGTATATGCTTTTCGTGTATTTTTCTGATTTGTCTAAAATGGAAATGTCTGTTTAAACAATGAGAACATATTCAAAAAGCCTATGGAAGCTATGATTAAATCTAAGAAAGCACTGATTAATACAAGCAGCCCTGCTTGACGGTAAATTATTCCGTCATTTTGTCCAAAAATTCTCGTTAATACACAAAGTATTACGGAAAATTTTTAAGCAAGATGAGTATTAAGCCTTAAACGTGATTTAACCAGAGGTTCCATAGATTATTAATTTTTATTCTACCACAATGTTAAAAACAATTCAAATAATCAAAATGAATTTATCAAAGAAAATAAAAGCTGTATTTTTATATGTTACGATTTTATTTATCGGCACATATTCATCGCAATTTTTTAAATATAAAAAGCTTGAAAAACATCTTGACTTATTTTGTATATTGGTGTATTATATTAAAGCATTAATTATATATGGGGGTATAGCTCAGCTGGGAGAGCGCTTGAATGGCATTCAAGAGGTCAGCGGTTCGATCCCGCTTATCTCCACCAACGGATCAGCTTGAAATTTTTATTTGAGCCTGTTCCGTCTTTTAATATAACCATATGTATGGTTTGGTTTGAGCAATATTTTTACTTCATTTGCTTTAATCGTAAAATTTCGAGGGTAAAAACCGAATATGCGGAGGTGGCGGAATTGGCAGACGCGCTAGATTCAGGTTCTAGTGAATGCAAATTCGTGTGGGTTCAAGTCCCATCCCCCGCACCACATCGGAGCAAAGTTTGCTTTGCTCCGATGTTTTTTATTGCCTATGGAAGTAAAAAGCAACATTCGTCCGTTTCCTTTCTCCTGCTTTTGTGCAAAAAGTCATGCCTGATTCGTCTGTTCTCTTGTAAACGCGCTCACGACACCTGCGCTGTGCTGTCAACTTTTTGTGGCGCGGGAGTTCAAATCCATACGCCAAATTATAGAAGATAACTTTTTCATTGTATCTTCACAAAAAAGTTTTCTTCTTTTGCAGAACGTGAAACGGCTGTGCCAAAGGCATACCAAAACTCGGGTTCAAAAGCAAGCCTTACTATATATCCTGCTCCGCAAGCAAAGAGAGGTTGCCTGCTTTGGAAATCGTGTTTAAAATTATTATCGTTTTGCTTTTATTATCCAATGTCGCTGAGAAGGCGGTGCAAAGGATATTAAAACTAAAAGTGAAAACAGCCTGCCGTTCTTGGCTTTGCTGATACTGAATGTGGCGAAATAATGTTTTTATGAATCAAAATCGGGGCTATCACAGTAAAGACAGCCCCGAAAATATTCAATTATTACTTTTTGTTATTTTTATATAGTCCGACGGCGTCATCTTATAAAATTTTTTAAACACCGTAACAAAATATGCTTGCGAGGAAAAACCGGCTTCAACACATATCTGTTTTTCAGTAACCCCTTTGAGAAGTAGGATTTTAGCTTTTTCAAGTTTCTGCCTCAAAATATATGAACTTAGCTTTTCGCCTATTTCTTTCTTGAATATCTGCGACAAATAATCCGCTGAAATTCCGCAACATTCAGCGACAGAAGAAACACTGATTTTTTGAGAAAGATTTTCGTTTATATATTTTATGCAATTTCTGATGTGTGGTGAAAACTCAGGTTGTTTTTTATTCTTTTTTACATCGTCCGTTAACTTTATAAGTTCAATTCCCAAACACATAAGAATTTCATTTTTATCAGTCAGCTTATCAATTGTTTTTATAACTCTGTCTGAAAATTCATAGGCTTTTGTTTCGTTAAGACCTCCCTGAATAGCATATCGGGTTGCAAGTGTAACGGTACTGACTGCCATATACTTATGCTGTCTCAGCTCATCATCAGACATTCTTCCCATAAAAATAAGAGAATCTAAATTTTTAATCTGTGTTATCAGCGATTCAATATCACCCTGCTGAATACAAGAAAACAATCGTATTTCAGCGCCGTACGGTGTACGTTTTTCATCAAGAGTATTTTTACTCTCAATCGTCTTAACAGTTACAAGTTCGCCTATGTTCATTAAATCACATCTTTTCTCTTATCTTTTTCATCTCTTTTTTTAATCGAGCATTATTCAAATCTTCCCACAATGGCATTATAAGACCACCTTTAAGTCTCATTGACGCTTCGTTCATAGAAGCATAATAGGCAACTCTGAAATCAGTCAATTCAGAGGTTTCGTAATTTCTTTTATATGTTTCATACAGTCCGTATGCATCGCCCCACATATTACGAAGCTGAAACAAATCGTATTCTTTGTCTGCCCAAATGCTTCCGCAGGGGTCAATGAATGCTGTTAGTTCAAAAGTTTTGGTGTCAGCCATTATATTCATTATATTAAGATCTCCATGTATAAGTACAGGCTTTGTATTTTCTTTTGACAAACTATTGAAAAGTTCGGTTGCTTCTATAAGAAGCTGTAACTTTTTCTTACTGAACTTCCCGTTATTTGATAATTCTTTCAAAGCTTTGAGCCAAGGCTCCTGCTTTTCTTTTTTATAATATTCATACCAACTGTCATAAGCAGGCTTTGACAAAGAACCGAATTTATCATTTGTTACGCTGTGCCATTCGAGCATACCGGAAACAACATCTTCAGCAAATTTTTGTTTTTGTCTCTTGCTTTTGAGCAAAAATATCGGGTTTAACACATTCTGTCCATCAACAAAGGTCATAGCTAAAATTGCCGTTTGGTCATCCTCATGCGTGAAAAGTACCTTTGGCATGTTTACACTTGTATTTTTGGACAGAAGTTTAAGCTGTTCGGCTTCTTCATATTGTGAGCCTTGTACTCTGTATGCTTTTACAGCTATAATTTCTCCGTCAGAAAGCGCCGCCTTATAAACTCTTCCAAAACTGCCCCCGCCTATGAATTTAAACTTTTCGGCTTTTTTATTAAGCTTTTCAAAAATAATGCCCGGCAAGATAGGCAATAAATGTTTATCGCTGTTATCAAGATTTTTCATTTTTATCTATTATCCTTTCCTTTACAAGTTGGTACGCTGTTTTGCTTTCGGGCAGAAATGAAAACAACTCAAAGCAATGACACATGCCTTCAAACTTATAAAGTACCGCATCAACATTTGCAGCTTTCATTTTTTCAAACACTCTGTCATTGTCACTCTCATCCAGTTCCGCAGTTCCGCAAACAAGAGTAACTTTCGGAAAATTTTCAAAACTGCCAAACAATGGTGAAATATAAGGATCGGTTCTGTCAACATTCAGAACATATTTTGATATTCTTCTGAGTAAATGAAGATTGTCTTCTATTTTCTTGTGTTTTGCTATTCCGTAAAACGGGTCTGCATATGCATTTGAAATTCTGCTTTCTCCGCTTGATGTTGCGTCTGCCCACAAAGAGAAGCAAACTATGTGTCCGGGCAAGGGATAATTGTTATCTCTGAGCCACAAAGAAGAAGTTAACGCCAATGTTGCGCCCGCACTGTCACCAATAATTACAATATCAGAATTGTTTATTCCCGCATCTAACATATGAAGATAAATTTTAACAACATCATGCATTTGCGAAGGAAGCTGATATTCGGGAAATCTTCCGTAGTCTGCGTTTATTACGGTTGCGCCGAAAAACATATTGCTGTATTTTTCAGCAAGTTTTCGATAAAAGTCGTTTAACTCAATTTTGAATCCGCCACCGTGAATCATCAATATAACTTTATCGGTTTTACAATTGCGATTGATAATTTTTTCGTATTTCACGCCATTTACAGTATGCTTTGTATGAGTAAAGTTTTTTGAAGGTCTGTATCTTGATTTTTTATCTTTTGTCAGTTTTGCTAAATTGTCTGAGAGTTTTGAACTGTCAGACAACGGAGAATGAAAAATCATGCGTAAAGTTGCCATAAAGATTTTTGAAGTAAAAGACTGCATATTATCACCTCTAAGGAAGCACTGATTAATACAAGCCGCCCTACTTGACGGTAAATTATTCCGTCATTTTGCCCAAAAATTCTCGTTAATACATAAAGTATTGACTCAAATTTTTGAACAAACTGACGAAAAATTTCCTCGACAATTAGGACACCCTGTATTAATCAGTACTTCCTAACTTTCTGATTAAAATATTATCATATGATTTTTTTAAATTCAACAATCCCGGGATTTTCATATCTGCAAATCTAAATAATCAAGGAAATACAAAAATGAATGTACATAGTTTTAAGCTTAACAGAAGAAAAGTTGACAGCATAATATAAATTCGGTTGCGCTTTGGCGGCACGCTTGCCTTTGTTTCAAAAAGCTGCGACCCCAAACCGGCAAAGCCACTCGGCGGTACAGCCGTCACCGTCGTCAGCATAACCGAATGGCAGTCAAATATTTGTTGTTAAGGTGTTTTTTCGATTCATTATAGTTTCCTTAATTTATAATTTACATTAATCAATTCAGCATATTTCATTAGTAAAATCTTAATTTTTTATCAATATTATAATAAATTATATCATGAAACGATTAGCGCCGCAAAAAAGAACCGAGCAACAATTTTCAGCTGCCCGGTTCTTTTTTACTTTTTGCGACTGTCCTTAGGGAAGCACTGATTAATACAAGTTGCCCTACTTGACGGTAAATTATTCCGTCATTTTGCCCAAAAATTCTCGTTAATACACAAAGTATTGACTCAAATTTT
>CANQLQ010000165.1 GCA_947624755.1 uncultured Clostridia bacterium
GACACAGCAAAGGTCCCGACTGCCGTGATTATAACAGAACAGTTTCCGCCTCATATGCAATTAACGCTTTACGTCTTTTTGCACTCGGCAAAAAAGAAGATGCGGTAGACTTTAATGATTATATAAAATCGTTTTAATAAAAAGAATGAAAAACAAAGAAAGGAATCAACGCAGTTACAGCCGTTTTGCTTAACTGTGTAAAAGGCGACAGGTATGAAGAATATTTATGAAGATTCATCAGATCGTTCCGGTGCCGAAGATATCATGAGCAATTCAGCCGATGATATTTCCAAAGATTCGGGCAATTCTTATTTTGAACCCCAAAAACCGGAAAATTCTGCAAAGCAGATGCCGGCATTACAGCTTACTGCAGAACAGATTTCAGCTCTTGTTGCTCAGCTTGTTTCGGCAAGACCGGATATTGTAAACGACTTAATTACAACGCCCAAGGAACAGCCGGCAGAAGAAAAAAAGGAGAATCCAAAGGTATATTCCCGAACCGACCCGGGCAAAAAGATTCTTTTTCAGAGCGATGATTTTGAAGAGACTTCTACGGAAGATGATTTTAGTGAAAGTTCAGACGATGACGAACCGAACGGCGAATTTGCGCCGATAATGAAAGCAGATAAGACGCAAGAGAAAAATTCCTTTGTAAAAGCCGCAAAGAAGTCTGATATCAGTTTTGCACAAACCGATATTGACATTGATACAGACGAAGAGGAAGCCGAATTTTTCTCCCGGGAAAAATCAGTTACAAGAAAAAGGACTTATGATACGAGTGTTCCTTTCGGAAGCTCAATAAGTGTAGACGACTTTGAAGATGATGAATTTGTACCGCCCAAAAAGAGAACGGGCAAGGGCGAAATAATCAGACTGGCAGTTATTTGTGTTGCAGTTCTTGCAATTGCAATTTCGAGCGTTGTGCTTCTTAGAGAATACCTTCTTTCAAAAGAGAATGACGAGTACGAGGCGGCAGTGTCGGACCTCATTGTTGATGTTCCCGAAACCACGCAGTCGGATAATGGAAAAGAGGAAGAAAACGAAAATATCGCTCTTTCAATAGAACAGCAGTGGAATGAAATAAAAGCGCAGTATCCGAATGTTATTTTCCCTCCGAAAATTCAGCTTAAATACGCAAAGCTTTATGCGGCAAACTCTGATTTTGTCGGATATCTAAGTGCGGAAGGAATAGGACTCAGCCTTCCTGTTGTTCAAGCGGAGGACGATGAAATTTATCTTAACAAGAATTTTTACGGCCAGACCACAAAATACGGCTGTCCATTCGTAAGCTATCTTAACAATATTTCAACACTTGACCAGAACACTGTGATTTTCGGTCATCACATGAACAACAAAACAATTTTCGGAGTACTCGATGCATACAAAACCGTAGAAGGTTACAAAAAAGCTCCGGTGATTACTTTCAATACGCTTTATAACGACTACAAATGGAAAATTGTTTCAGCGTTTATTACAAATTCCGATCTTAAAGACGATGACAATTATGTATTCCAGTATTATTTCACAAACCTCAGATCACAAGACAATTTTGCCGGTTTTCTTGATGAAATTTCAAAGAGATCGCTTTATGATACAGGGGTCGATGTTAACACATCGGATAAGCTTCTGACCTTGTCAACCTGCTCTCACGAATTTGACGACGCAAGATTTGTTGTTGTTGCAAGACTTGTCAGACCGGGTGAAAGTGAAAATGTAAATACAGACAATGTTGCTGCAAACAGCAGTCCAAAATATCCTCAGGCTTATTATTCAAAACTGAAAAAAGAAAACCCGTATAAAGACGAGGAAAAATGGTACATTCAGTAAAGTTTAAAGGCCTAAAAAAAGAAAGGAAAGACGCTGACGCCGGGCAGGTAGACTGCCGATCCATGCGGTGTTAGTGTCTCAGGTGACAAAAATGATAAAACTTTATACACTTGAAAATCTGTCGGCGTTTACATCGGATGCAATTTATAAAATTTGTCTTTTACTTGACCGCTACGGCTTTACGGACGACAAGGTTTCAAGCTTTGAAAATTATGATATGCTTTTCGATGCGGCGGAAACCTCGCTTGCGGCAGGCGATTATGTAATCATTGCGGCGGAAAACTCCGATTACCTGAACGCAAAGCATATGCTTGCTTCAAGATTTATGCTTGGCGAAAAATCAATGCCTGAAATTGCTGAAGCTATTTCAAAAAACGGCTTTTCTTCGGGTGAAGTCGAAGATATGGAAGCTCATTGCACGGTTGCGTCGGGAAGCACGGTTCATCTGAGCTATGACGGACTTTACAGCGGTTTTTCCTTTGAAGCTTTGCAAGGGCTCTGTACGCTTGTTCCGCTTGATTTTGACAGACTTGATAATATTATAAAAAGTTATGCTTCCTCTTATCTTGAACAGCCCAAAGAGGAAGAAGAGGACAAAGACCCGCTTGAAAAATTTGTTGAACCGGTTTCAAGAATGGTAGATTCCCTTAATCGTTTGGGCAAAACAATTGCAATCGCAACCGGTGAAACAACGCTTAATATTTACAATCTTTACGATAAGATCGATGGGCTTTCATCGGTTGTAAACTTCGTTGACGTTATCGACAGCAAAGAAGATTCCGATGAAAACAAAACGCCCGAGCAAACTGACAATGAAGAATATGTTTTTGATGAAATCTCTGAAGACGAGCCGGATGAATATTCTTCCGGGGATTTTGAGGAAGATTCAGATAAGTCTTTAAAAGGCGAAGCTGAAAACGAAGGTGAAGAGTCCGAAAAAGAGTCGACGGATTTTGGCGAAAATGAATCGGAAGAAGAAAAAGCCGAATCGGAAGAACCGGAAGAAGAATCGGTTTCGGAAAGAACGGTCCGTCATGCCCGTGAAGCAATGATCAGCGCGAACGCACAGTTCGGCGCCGCAATTTCAGAGCTTTGCGAAGAGCAAGGCGAGAACGGAACGGTCAAGTACAGCGCATATGTTGCGGTTGCCGACGAAAAGGCAATCAAAACGAAGCTTATTTCGACCTCTGACAGACGTGAAACACAGATGCTTCTTGACTATTGCATAACCGTTCTTTCTCAAATAGTCTGCGATAAGGCAGAGGCTTATATAAGTGATGCTTCTTCGCAGAAGAAGCCGGAAACTGTCATTGAAAAGGTTCTTGCAAAAGTTCTTGCAAACCGTATGTTGGTTTTCGCCGCCGCGGTTCTTCTTGTTTCGATAATCGTTCCGATTGTTATTGTTCATATGGTTTATGGCGGCGGCGCCGATATTAATCAGACAACTTTGCCCGATATAGTGACCGGCGCGGTCAATCAGGTTGACCTTCCGATTCAACAGACGACGCTTTCGACTGTTGATACAACAACTACTGCTCCTTCAACGACCAATGCATTCGGTCTTCCGGAGGTATATACAACCGTTTCCGAAAGCAGTTATTTACCGGCTGAACCGCCTGCGACCGAAGTTTCGGCGGCTTCAACAACCTCGCTTGTTTCTTCAACCAGCGGCACATTCACTTTCTATGTTTTCGGTTATGGTCACGGCGCGGGTATGAGCCAGACCGGTGCAAACTACCTTGCTTCTCAGGGCTGGAATTATGCGCAGATACTTGCAAACTACTATTACGGAACGACGCTTGTAAGCGGCGACACCTATCCGGAAACAATCAAATACAACGGACAGGATTATAAAACCCGTGATTTCCTTGCCGGAGTTCTCTACGCTGAAATGGGAAGCGGTTTTCTTCCGGAGGCTCTTAAGGCACAGTGCGTTGCGGCTTATACCTTTGCAAAATATTACGCATTTGATCTTGATACCGATAAAATGGATTATAAGACGACAGACTCTAAGGTTTGCTATGAAGCGGTTGATGCAATATTAAAAAACGGCGTTTATATTTCATACGGCGGTTCAACAGCCCTTACACCGTTCTTTGCAACAAGCGCAGGCAAAACCACATCATATTACAATGTATGGGGTCAATATGACCTTCCGTATCTCCAGGGCGGCAGACCGAGCTATGGCGACTACAGCGCACCGAACTTCAAACAGGTCAAGTCTTATTCAAGCTCTGACCTCAAGGCATTGATTCAGTCAAAAGATCCTTCAATTACGCTCGGCAGCGACCCGTCAACATGGATTTCGGTAATTACGCATGACGCTGCCATAGATACAAATATCGGATATATTTCCTCAATCAATGTCGGCGGCAAGATAATGTCGGGTAACGATTTCAGAACCAAGATCATGGGCGGAGAGCTTAATTCGCATTGCTTTATGATTTCGTACACTCCGGATAAGTAAAAATTAAAAAGGCTTCTCAGGTCTGATTCACCCGAGAAGCTTTTTTCATGTATATACCAATCACCTCTTAAAATCAGGTATTCGCGCCGGTATTTTTCATGCCATAGCAGTATTTCCTGCGCCGCCTTCCTTGCCTGAAGCAAAAAATTATCACCGTTCGTTGCCTTATTTTAAACAGTAATCAGTTTCAATGAATATTATATCAATTATATGCCAAAACTCTTTTTAGAAAAATCAAGGAAGCATTGATTAATATAAGTAACCCTGCTTGACGGTAAATTATTACGTCATTAATCAGCGATTCCTTAAAGAGGTGTTTTGATGAAAGTTATGATTGAAGAGGGCTGTATAGCCTGCGGACTTTGTACGGCTACCTGTCCCGAAGTTTTTGCTTTTGGAGATGACGGGCTTGCCTGCGTAATAGCTTCGGTTGAAAAAGAAAACGAAAACGAAGTAAAGACTGCGGCGGAAAACTGCCCGGTAAGCGTTATTGAATATGAAGAATGAAGTAATAATTAATCTGCGGTTTACTAAAAAGAATGTGTCCCTAAGCGGGCATATTTCGGTCTGTCGATAAACTGTTTTGCGATAAAAGTTTTCGCCCGCCTTTTTTAAAAGGCGGCGGGGCCTACGGGCGGCGCCCCTCATCGCAGCTGGCAGGCTGCGAAATTTTTGTCTAA